>CAZLYG010000053.1:0-16453 GCA_964563075.1 uncultured Steroidobacteraceae bacterium
GTTGGCTGTGTCCGTTATGCGTCGCGACCATCACGTTGCTGATGTCTTCGGGAGACGTCATGAGCGTCTGTGGAATCTGCACCTGCACCTGGTAGGCTATTCCGGTATTGGCATCCGCCCAGTAGTTCGGAACGACGTAGCGGCTGGAGGAAGTGGAGGTGACGAGCGAGTGGGATACGTCGGCCATGCTCACCCCGAGAAGGCCCGCGCGCTCACGATCAACGTTGACGTCCACCGTCGGATAGTCGAGGAGCTGACCGAACTGCACGTCGCGCAGCTGGGGCAGCCGCGCCAGTGCATCCTTGACCTTCTCGGCGAACGCTCGGTCGTCCGAGAGATTCGTGCCCGTCACCGCCACCTCGATCGGGGTGGGGGACCCCATGCTCATCACACGACTCAGGATATCGCTCGGCTCAAAGGAGAAGCTGGCATCCGGCAGCTCAGTGGCAAAGCGTCGGCGCAGGCGCTCTTTGAGCACCTCGACGTGCACCCCGCTGTCGGGCTTGAATTGCACCTGCAGCGACGCCTCGTGCGAGCCCCCATTCCACAGATAGATGAGATTGATGGGATAGCTGGGGGCGTGCACCCCCACGAGCCCGATGGAGACTCCAATCTTGTCCTTTCCGCCGGCCTCCTGTCCGATCATGTCCAGGACTCTCAGCACGACCTTCTCGGTGGTCTCGATCCGCGCCCCCGGATGGGCGCGGATGCGCACCTGCAGCTGTCCGGCATCGACCTGCGGGAAGATCTCTGTCCCCAGATGCGGCGTGAGCAGCACGAGCACCAGAGCACATATGACGAGGTACGCGCAGATGACGGCGACCCGTGCCGAGACGATCGATCGCACCAGGCGAGCGTAGCGATCCCTGAAGCGGGCGAAAGCGCCGTCGGCCGACTCGTGCGCGTGCAGCTGGCGACTGTGCCTTTCCATCCACACCACGAGGATGGGGACCAGCGTGCTCGAGAGCAGATAGGAGGCAATCATCGAGAAACCCACCGCCAGGGAGAGCGGGAGGAACATCGCTTTCGCCGCTCCCGTCATGAAGAGCGCGGGGGTGAACATCGCCAGAATGCAGATCATCGCCAACAGCCGCGGGCCAATCGTTTCTGTGGTGGCCTTCAGTGTGCCCCGGGCGAGTGGCTCGCCTCGCCCCAGATGGACGTGAATATTCTCGATCGAGACGGTTGCCTCATCCACGAGGATGCCCACGGCCAATGCGAGTCCGCCGAGCGTCATGATGTTGACTGTCTGCTGGCTGATCCAGAGTGCAAGCAGGGCCGCCATGAGCGACAGGGGAATGTTGATGAGCACGACGATCGCGCTGCGCCAGTCCCGAAGGAACAGCAATACCATGATGCCCGTCAGCAAAGCGCCCAGCCCCCCTTCGCTCATCAGGCTCGTGATCGCACTCGTGACGTATTGGGACTGATCGAGCTCGTAGCTGACCTTGATGTCCTCGGGCAGCACACTCTGGAATTTCGGCAGATTGGCCTTCACGAGGCTGACGACGGTCAGCGTCGATGCGTCCGCTCGCTTCGTCACGGGGATGTACACGGTCCGTCGGCCATTGACGAGCGCATAGCTGGTGACGATGTCCGCGCCATCCGTCACTGTGGCAACGTCCCGAACGTAGACGGCCGGATAGCTTCCCGGCTTGATAGGCACAGTCTCCAGATCCTTGACGTTTCGTACCGTGGAGTTGAGCGGCACCATCGGATAGTCATCGCCCAAGGGGATGTTGCCCGAGGGCGTGATCAGATTCGCCGAGCTCAGGGCCGCTACCAGCTCATCGGGCGAGATATTGTAAGAATGCAGACGTTCCGGCTTGGCGTTGATCAGAATCGTGCGCGCACTGCCGCCAAAGGGAGGCGGCGCCGACACCCCGGGTAATGTCGCAAACAGCGGTCGCACGGTATTGAGCGCCGCGTCCTGCATCTCTCCGACACTGCGTGTCGTGCTCGTGAACACGAGATTGCCGACCGGAACGCTGCCGGCGTCGAAGCGCATGATGAACGGCGGGAGCGTGCCCGGCGGCATGAAAGCCCGCGCGCGATTCACATACTGCACAGTCTCGGCCATGGCCTGCGCCATATCCGTTCCCGGATGGAACTGCAGCTTGATCAGCCCCGCGCCCTGGATCGACTTCGATTCGACGTGCTCGATTCCCGTGATGTAGAGGAAGTGATACTCGTAGTAGTAGGTGAGATAGCCCTCCATCTGCGCGGGGTCCATGCCCCCGTACGGCTGCGCCACATAGATGGTGGGCGTGTTCAGGTTAGGAAGGATGTCCCGCGGCGTCTGCTGAAGGGCCATCAGGGCGGCCAGCAGCACAGCCACCACGACCACGATCACCGTCATCGGGCGGCGCAGTGCCGCTTCAGTGAGATTCAAGGCAACGCCCCTGGGAATTCTGCAAGCGGAAAAGCAGCCGAGTGACGACCGGCTCCGAACGTTACCACTTTGTTATAGTCACCACAACGCTGTCATGTATATTACTCATTGGCGGCCATTTGCTCGTTCCCTGCCGCTCGATGAGAGCCTTAATCTCGCCCATGAAAAGTAGCGCGCCGGCGTGGCTGCTGCTGGTCAGTAATCTGCCGGGACACAACCCGACGCTGCGCATGCGCATCTGGCGTGCGATGAAGGCGGCCGGCGCCGGACTGCTGCGCGATGGGACCTACCTGTTGCCCCAGTCCGAGCAGTCGCGCGAGGTCTTTCAAGAGCTGGCCGCTGAAATCAAGACGGCAGGAGGACTTGCACACCTGCTGTCGTTCGATCCGGAGTCCCCCGAGCAGAACACCGAGCTCATCGCTCTGTTCGACCGCAACGCGGAGTATGCGGAAGCGATCCAGCGGCTCGAGCAGTTGAAGGCCGAGTTCCCGAAGCTCCAGGAGGTGGAAGCGCGGCAGCAGCTCGCCGCCGTTGGCCGCGAGGTAGCCGCGATCGGCGCGCGCGACTTCTTCGCAGGCGAGTCCCGCAACCAGGTCGAGAGTGCCCTGGCGGAAGCCGAAGCTGCCCTGAACGCGCGTTTCGCGCCCGACGAGCCTCACGCTGCCCATCGCAAGACCCGCCAGCTGAATCCGCAAGAGTATCGCGGCCGCACATGGGCGACTCGCGAGCATCTGTGGATCGATCGTGTCGCCTCCGCCTGGCTCATCCGCCGGTTCATCGATCCGGAGGCGAAATTCCTGTGGCTCAAGCGGCCGAAGGACTGCCCGAAGCGGGCGTTGGGCTTCGACTTCGATGGGGCGGCGTTTACGCACGTCGACTCCAAAGTCACGTTCGAGGTGCTGGTCGCCAGCTTCGGACTGGAGAAGGACCCGGGACTCGCCCGGTTGTGCGCACTCGTCCATCACCTGGATGTTGGCGGAATCCCGGTCCCGGAAGCTCCCGGCTTTGCGACCATCATGGCGGGGGCGCGCGCCCTGCAGAAGGATGATGATGCATTGCTGAAAGCCATGGCACCCGTACTCGACAGCCTGTACGCAGGCTACAAGACTCCCCCAAAGACTTGAGGGTCCACTGCTCGAGTTTGCAAGGCTGTCATTTGATTCGCGCGAAGAGCTGATCGCGCCGCGATGAGCCGGGGCCTTCGGGGCTCGTCGTCCTTCGCAATTCAACCTGGCGCAGGGCCCTTTCGCCTGCGCCCTCGCAACGGGTTGTCGACCTCGACGTTGTATGCGGTTGCATGTCTCTCGCCCCACTGATAGATGGCACTGAGCACACTGCGCAACGCTTCCCCGCGCGCAGTCAGCCGATAGCGGACTGCATCTGTGCCCCCACCGCCGCTGCGCTCGATCAGACCAGACACTTCGAGTTCCCTCAACCTCTCGGTCAACACCTTATCGCTGAGGCGAGGCATGAAGGATCGCAACTCTCCGTAACGCCACGCACCTTCCTTGAGATAACACAGGATGATGGTCTTCCACTTACCACCCAGTAAGTGCAGTGTGAATTCGGTCGCGCACCCGAAGTGCCTGGTCATTCTGCGAACCAAGATGAGAACTCCGTGCTCAGGAGGTGCTCAGCATACGTCAGCCTCGTTCGGCGTTCACTACTTACCAACTGGTTCGTTGATTAAACACAAAGACGGGCTAGGATGTGAACGCAGCCGTGAGCAGGGAGTGTTGAGGTGTTGAAAATCACGCGCCGCGAGGCGCTGTTGGGCGCCGCAGGCTCCCTGGTCATTTCCGGACTGCTTGGAAGAAGCGCCCGAGCGTCTGATACGCCTGCCAACGCCGCCACCCAGGGGCGCGTGCCAGTCACCGCGTGGGTACGAATCTCACCCGACAACTCCATCACCCTCGTGGCTTCGCAATCGGAGATGGGGCAGGGAGCGACCACCACGCTCGCTGCTGTGCTCGCCGATGAGCTGTATGTCCCGTTCGAGCAGGTCGAGCTCGAGTTCTCGCCCTACCATCCAGATTATCGGGATCCCGTCTATCAGTGGATGTTCACCGGCAACAGCCAGAGCATCTCCTCCTTCTACGATGTCATGCGCAAGATGGGGGCAGCCGCCCGGGAAATGCTGCTCCAGGCCGCATCCGCGCGCCTGCAAGCGCCTGTGTCTGAGCTGACGACGTCAAAGGGCTCAATCACGCACGCCCGGTCGGAGCGCTCCGTCACCTTCGGCGAGGTGGCCAGCGCTGCGGGCCGTCTGCCCGTCCCCACCAACCCGAAATTGCGAGACGACTCCTCGCTCGATGGACGGCGCACTCCCCGCTGGGACATTCCCGCAAAGGTGGACGGCAGCGCGAAGTTCGGCATCGATATCTCCGTCCCTGGCATGCTGGTGGCCGCCATCCGTCGCGCACCGCGTTTCGGCGCCCGACTCGCCACACATGACGAGGCGGCGCTGCAATCGAGGCCGGGCGTCGTCCGTGTCGTTGGACTGCCCGATGGAATCGCAGTCGTCGCCAAAACCTATTGGCAAGCGCATCGAGCCATCGACGCAGCTGAGCTGACATGGTCGGGCCAGGGAAGCTCGTTTTCATCGGGAGACGATCTCTCTCCGGTCTTCGCTGAGAAGCTCGTCTCGGGTCCTTTTTTCTCCCATCTGAAGAAAGGGTCCGCCGCCGCGACCGGCGCGAGCCATCACACCGCGACCTACCAGATTCCCTTCCAAGCGCACGCCACCATGGAGCCCATGAACTGCACGGCTCATGTGACGAAGGAGCGCTGCGAGATCTGGGCGCCGACTCAGGGTGTCGAGATGGCGCAGGCCGTTGCTGCCCAGGTGACGGGTCTCGCAACGGAAAAGATCGTCATTCACCGCACCCTCATCGGGGGCGGCTTCGGACGCCGCCTGCTCGCGGATTTCATCAAACAGACCCTCCTGGTGGCCATGGCAGCGCAAGCGCCGGTCAAGGTCATCTGGTCGCGGGAGGAGGATTTCGCCCACGACTTCTATCGTCCGGCGATGCTGCACGCAATCTCCGGGTCTCTCGGCGCCAACGGTGAGCTCCTGCAACTCTCCCATCGGCTGGTGTCGCCCTCGTACATGCTTTACATCTTCCCGCGCGGCATGTTCCCCAATGTGAAGGACTGGACCGACCCGGTCGCGCCCCCCGAAAACATCGACACCATGGCTGTCGAGGGACTCCTGGAGGTCCCGTACGACATCCCCAACCAGAGCGTCGAGCAGCACCGCCTCGAGCTGGATGTCCCGGTCTCGGTATGGCGGACAACGGGCCACGGCGCCAACAACTTCGTTCTCGAGTCCTTCATCGATGAGCTGGCCATCGCGGCACACGACGACCCGGTCGCATTTCGTCGCAAGCTGCTGGCGAAGGATGTGCGCGCGCTCAATGTTCTGAATGTCGCCGCAGAGAAATCTGGCTGGGGAAAGGCCCTCGGCACGAACGTCGGTCGCGGCGTTGCGCTTGCCCGTGCATTCGGCGGCATCGTCGCTCAGGTCGCAGAGCTTTCGGTCTCCGGAGGCGAGGTGAAGCTCCGCCGTATCGTTGCAGCGGTCGACTGCGGCCGCACGCTGGATCCTGGGATTGCCGAATCCAATATTCTGGGTGGCATCGTGTGGGGCATTTCCGGCATGAAGACCGCCGTGACTTTCGATAAAGGCCGCACGGTGCAGATGAATTTCGATGGTTTTGATCCCGCACATCTGTGGGAGACGCCGCCTTGCGAGGTGTACTTCATCAACAGCGGCGCGAAGCTCGGTGGGACCGGCGAGCTGGGTCCTGTCCCGCTCCACGCGGCCGTGTGCAACGCGATTTACGCGGCCACAGGTCGGCGAATTCGCCGCCTGCCGCTGTCCCTCTCCGGTCTGCATTTCGTGTGAGGCCTCCCATGATCTCCTTGATCGTCAACGGTCACCGCAGAAGCTTGGACGTGGACCCGGACACGCCTCTTCTATGGGTGCTCAGAGAGCAACTCGGGTTGACCGGAACGAAGTACGGCTGTGGTGTCGCTGCATGCGGTGCTTGCACCGTGCATGTCGACGGCCAGGCGGTGAGGTCCTGCTCATTTCCTGCCAGCAGCGCCGCGGATCGGCGGATCACGACCATTGAAGGCCTCTCCACCGCTCGCTCCCATCCGCTGCAGAAGGCCTGGATCGCGACACAGGTCCCTCAATGTGGCTACTGCCAGAGCGGCATGCTCATGGCGGCCGCAGCATTGCTGGCAGAGAAACCGCAGCCCACAGATGCCGATATCGATGCCGCCGTGACAAACATCTGCCGTTGCGGCACTTACGAGCGCATCCGAAAGGCGATCCATGCGGCTGCGGGCAAGTAGGACGATCCTCGGTACGCTCATAACCTGCGCCCTCGCGCTGTCGGGCTCGCCAGGCTTGTCCGCACGGCTTTCCTCGCGAGCGGCAGCTGCGACGGAGACACAGGCGATCCAACCGCAAACCGCTTCAGCCACCTCCGCTCGGCTCATCGAGCAGATCTACAGCGTGCTGGAGCATCCACGCTGCATGAACTGCCACACCGGGGAAGCATTCCCGCGACAAGGCGATGACGCTCTTCGCCACACGATGAATGTAACGCGTGGACCGACCGACCATGGAGCCCCTGCTCTGCATTGCAGCACCTGCCATCAATCGGTGAATCAGGCGGCGAGCGGCGTGCCTGGCGCGGAAGACTGGTCTCTCGCTCCGGTGCGGATGGCCTGGCAGGGTTTGAATGCGGCACAGCTCTGCCGAGCGCTGAGAGATCCGACCAAGGGCGCGATGACTCCTGAGCAGATGCTCCCCCACTTCGCCACCGGGCTCATCCGTTGGGCCTGGGCCCCTGGAACGGATTCCCTCGGGCGCGCTCGGTCGACACCGCCCATGAGCTATCCACAGTTCATCGAGGTGACCCAGCGTTGGATTGCGAGTGGGGCTGTGTGCCCCGAGTAGCGGGTTCTCGAAGGCGTCTCGGGGCCATCTCGCAAGCAGCCGCCATAGCGCTCGCCGGTCTCATCGCCTTCGCGCCTCGCACCGCGTGGCCAGCCGACTGCCCGATACGGGCGTTTCGCTGGCAGGAGGACTGCAGCTCCCTGCGCGGTCAGAGCCTCAGCGGGATTGATGAGCTGAAATATATCCCGCTCTCCGACAGCGGGTCGGTGTGGCTGACCCTCGGCGGCGAGTACCGTTTCAAGAGCGAAACCCTCGACCCTCCTGACTTCGGCATTCGTCCGACGGACAAATCGTACACTGCGATTGGGCAGCGCTTTCTGCTGCATGCCGATTTGCGCACGCAGTCGGGCTTGCGCGCGTTCGTGCAACTCTCAGGCGCCTCCGACGTCGGCAGAAAACCGCTCGAGCGTCCCTTCGACCGCAGCCGCCCGGACGTAGCCCAGGCCTTTGTCGATATTCCGCTACCGGCTTTCGACTCGACCGCGCTGCGAGTCGGTCGGCAGGAGCTGGACGCGGACGGCAACCGCCTGATCTCGCTGCGCGAAGCCGCCAATCTCCGCCTCGCCTTCGATATGGCCCACCTGCAGACGCACATCGCAGGCCTGGACGTCGTCGGTTTCTATGGGCGGCCGGTCCTGAATCGGGTCGATGCCTTCGATGATCGCGGTAGTCCCGGCGAGACGTTCCTCGGCGGATGGGTCAGCGCGCGAGTGCCAGGCACTCCCTCCAAGGTCAGTCTATTTTTCTTCTCACGCGATCGAAGCAGCGCCATCTACGAAGAAGGTGTGGCATCCGACAAGCGACGCACGGCAGGGATACGTCTCTTCGGCGGCGATACGAAATGGGACTATGCATTCCAGGCTGCCTATCAGTACGGTGACTTCGGTGCTGACCGCATCGAGGCCTCGGGGGCGGCGGGGGACATCGGGTGGCATCCCCACGTGTGGGGTCGGCCGCGGATTGCGATGAGCTTTGGGCTCGCCAGCGGCGACGAGCGGCCCGGTGACAAGACACTGGGAACATTCGACGTCCTGTATCCCAACCTGGGATATTTCACGGACGCGCCATCCTACTACCCCGGGAATACAGCCGACACGCAGCCCAACCTGACACTCAACATCACGCCGCGCCTGAGTATTCGCGGTGGGTCGGATTTTGTATTCCGGGTTTCCAAGCGCGACGCTGTCTATGCGCCTCCCGGGATCCCATTGATTCGCGGTGATGGCACCGGTCCCGCGTTCGTTGCCGCACTCAGCTATCTGCGCGCCGATTGGACGCTGAGCCCGCACGCTCTGGTTTCCGTCTCGGGAGTGCACGCGAGCACCGGATCACTGGTTGCGAAATCCGGAGGGCGAGATTTCAATTACGGGGCTCTGACTCTGGACTTGAAGGAATAAAGCGGTTGCGGACAGCCATGCGAAATGAATCCGAAAGACCCTGCCGGCTGTGACGCGCACGCGCTTTCGCCTAAGCCCCACGCGTAGTGACGCACATCCGCTCCATCCTGCCGACGCTGTAGAGAGGTTCACGAGGCGCTCGAGCGCCAAATTCGGTAGCCGGGCCTCCAAATTAGGTAAGTAGCACCGATTTCGCCGCCCGGCCGGCGCGGCAGGCTGCTCCCTGCCCGCAAAGAGACGGGTGCCTAGCCACCCACTGAGTTGTCGCAGTCGCACTGAAGACGGATACCTTGCACGCCGCCCGGCGCCCAGGCACTCGATAAAACGGCGATCCGTCGTGATATATGTCTTATCCAACGCGACAGACTGGCGCGGCACCAAAGCGCACCGCATCAAGACTGCACTGCGCATTGTGGGAGTGAGGACGCCTCCCACCAGCCTGCCTGCCGAAGCTCAATGTGCCCAGCCATGGTCCCTCGCAGCGGCCTCGGCCTGCGCATCCAGCGGGTCCCCGGCAATTCGCTCTTGCACCGATTGTAGGACAGGCGCGGGCATCGAGGAGGCCGCCGGTCGATATTGCGCTGCGGTCCCACTGCCGTCGCTGTGCGCCTGTGCAAGGATATCGACCCGCCATCCATCGCCCTCGTGACAGGCAAGCCCGGCCAGCGCGCTTGCGCCACTGACGGCAAAAGTGCGGCAATACGCGCCACTCTTATCGCGAAAGCTCACGCCGATCCGTACCGGAGAGCTTTGAGGCGTGCTGGCGAGCTGGCTCGACAGGGCTTGTGCGAGTGTCGCATTTGCAAATAATTGGCCGTCGCGGGAAGTGACCGGCACCGGGTCCGAGTGCCGTAGGATCATGAACGTGAGTATTGCCCCGGCTCCGAGACTTGCCGCCATTGACACCCACTCGGGCCAGGACCAGCGGCGGGGGGGCGGACGTCTCGACGGAACGACCTTACCATCGCGCGTGCGTGTGGCCGGGCCGCGTGCAGCGGCGACCAGTCGATCCGGTACGCGCTCATCGAGGACCTTCGCAAAAGCCAAATGGACACGCGTGCGCAGGGCCTGTTGACGCGACACGCGAGCGGCGAGGTCGGGATTCGAGCGCATGGCCGCTTCCACTTCCCCTCGAGCCTGCTCGTCGAGTTCTCCGTCCACGTAGGCCATCAAAGTTTCATCGGAAGGGTTCATGACACTGCTCCTGTCGTGTCCGAGGCGTCCGTGCCCCGCAGCATTTCCTGCAACGCTTCCCGGCCGCGGGCTAGTCGGCTGGTGAGCGTGCCGATCGGGACTTCCATGATGCGCGCCGCCTCCTTGTACGAGAGGCCTTCGACCAGTACCAGGCCGATGGCCATGCGCTGCTCATCGGGCAGCTGCGCGAGCGCGCTCTGCACCGCAAGCGTGTCGGCGAGCGTCCGCATCGTCTCCTCCCCGACCTGTGCACCGAGCTCCTCCGGAGCAAATAACTTCCCCTGGCGGCCGCGTGCGCGGACTTCGTCTATCCAAGCATTGCGGACGATTCCGAAGAGCCAGCTCGAGAGCGGCGATCCGGGTCGCAGCTGGTCGAGCCGCGAGAGCGCACGCTCTATGGCAATCTGCACGACGTCGTCGGCGTCGTGCGCGTTGCGCGCAAGGGTGCGCGCGAAACGGCGCAATCGGGGCAGCAAGCCGACGATCTCCTCACGAAGCTGTGATTCGGTGTCCCGCATGTACGCTCGACGAGTAGTACGTTCGTGAACGTCATTTTCTTCCAAGGCCCGACACAATCAACTAGGCTGTTTCGCATGTTCAGAGGATTCCTAGCCGGGGCAGTACTCCTGATGGCGGGGGCCGTGCAGGCGCAGATCGGACTGCCGCCGGTACGGCTGCCGCAGCTCCCGGGCGTGGGCCTGCCCGAGGTGACGCGGACCACGGAGGCGCTGGATTCCCAGATCGCAGGAGACGCGCGCAGAGTTCGCATCCGCGATCTCCTGCGGACGCAGTCGCGCATCGTGGAGTCGGATCCGCGCGGCTACCCGGTGATGCGCGGCGAGGTACTGGCCTTCTCACCTTCGCAGGCGGCGCTGGACCGAGCCCGCGCCGCGGGTTACGAGGTCCTGCGAGAGCGTCCTCTGGATGGCCTGGATGCGCGCATCGTCGTGTTGCAGGTCCCCGCCAGGACCTCGATTCGTCGGGCGCTGCAGCAATTGAGATCCCTCGATCCTGGAGGGACCTATGACTTCAATCATCTGTACTTCGACAGCGGCCGCATTTCCAGTGGGCGCGGTGTCGTTCGACGCGTGGCGGATACGCATTCCACCCCGCCGCCCTTGAGTCCGTCGGCCGCCTCAGGAAAGCTCGGACTCATCGATGGCGGCGTGGATGTACACCACCCCGTCTTCCAGGACACGACGATCCATCAATATGGTTGCGCCGGCTCGACGGTGCCCAGCGAGCATGGCACTGCAGTTGCCTCGCTGTTGATGGGGCGTTCGGCTCGCTTCCAGGGAGCAGACCCGGGTGCAGAGTTGTTTGCCGCCGACGTGTACTGCGGGCAGCCTACGGGCGGCGCCGTGGATGCAGTGGCAGATGCTTTTGCATGGCTTGTCCGAGAGCACGTGCCTGTCATCAACGTAAGCTTGGTTGGCCCACCGAATGCAATGCTGGAAGCCGTCGTGCAACGGGTGATTGCGCACGGGCATCTGATCGTGGCTGCAGTTGGTAACGACGGTCCAGCCGCACCGCCGTTGTATCCAGCGGCCTATCGCGACGTCATCGGCGTGACTGCCGTGGATGCGCGTCAGCATGTGCTGATAGAGGCCGAGCGTGGACCGCAGGTGAAGTTTGCGGCTCCCGGGGCAGACATGGCCGCCGCGTGCCTGGCCGGAAAGTTCAGCGCCGTGCGCGGCACTTCGTTCGCAGCTCCCCTCGTCGCGGGCCTGTTGGCGGTGGAGTTGCCTGCCCCCGATGCCGCGTCGGCTCGGCGGGCAGTCGCCGCTCTTGCCAGCCGAGCCATCGATCTGGGAGCGCGCGGCCCGGACAAGGTCTATGGCAATGGCTTAGTCGGGGAGTCGCTCCGGCCCGAGCTGGCGCTAGCTACGGAATTCGCCCGGCCAGAGCTGACGTCGCGCAGTCTTAAGTAAAATCAATAGCTTGTGCCGTAGCGAGGGAAGAAACGCCCTGCGCCGCTCGTAATCCTCCTCGAAAGGCCGCGACGGTCGCGGTCATGAGGAGACAGCGATCATGAAGAACCTGCACTTCTTTGCGAGCGTCGCCGCGATAGCCCTGCTTGCTTGCAACTCGCACGCGCAGGCACAGCTTCTTCGAGGCGCCGGCGCGGGGGGCCTCAGTGGCGCCTTCAGTGGAGGGATCGGTCGCATGGGCGGTGATATGAACGGGGGCGGCAATGGCTCCTTTACGGGTGGGCTGAACAGAGGAGCCCAGGGCTCCCTCACGGGTGCGGCGGACGCCGACGGCTCGTTCAACTCGCGCGCCGCAGGGCGTGCCGGCCGAACCGCGTCTCACAAAGCGGCGGAAGCCGACTCGGCCGCCAAGTCGACCGCTCATCAGGCCAAGGGGACCGCCTTTGACACCGGCGCTTCCGGCAACGCCGGGGCGGAGGCCGGCGCTGGCAAAGCCAACACCGCTGGAGGGATGGCCGGTAACGCCGCGGCTGGGAGCAGCAAGGCGGTGGGATCCCTGGCCGGAAACGCTGAGCCTGGCAATGCCAGCCTCTTTGGGGGTATAGCCGGTAGCGCCGCCCCAGGTAACAAGAATGAGACCGGAGCCGTCGGCGGCAATACTCGGGCGCCGGGAGCTGAGGCGGGCGCGAGCAAGTCGCGCGGTGGCACCGAAGCTGAATCCACCGGGTCGATGAAATCGGGTAGCAGCACTACGTCCAACCTCGGCGGGACCAATAACGGAGCGTGGGCCGCGCTGTCGGCTACCGGTCCCAGGGACTCCTCGGTGTCGGCGGCAGGCGCGGCAAGCTCTGAGAGTCGCCAGGTGAGTGCGCAGGGAAGCGGCGATACGTCGTTCAACGCGACCGCTTCGCACTGAAGTGGGCGCGGGCGGCGGGATGTCAGGTCCCGCCGCCGCGCGTTTAGTCCGGCGGCCTCGCGGCGATGAACTTAGTCGATATGGAGCGGCGTGGGCGAGCTCACTCCCCGGGGAGCGCGCGGCGATCGAGAGGGCCTTCGTTGGAGAGCAGACGCTCACCTCCGCTGCACACAGGCGGTACTAGCTCACGCGGCCTCAAGCAGCATTCAGAGTTCGAATGACGTTGACCTCGAGAGAAATCCGCCGTTGAATCACTGAGCAGTGGCGGCGCGTGGAGCCAACGCGGTTGGCGCATTCGAGGTTGAACTCGTGCGGCGTTTTACCAGAAGGCCCTGCCGGTGGGTGCCGAGAACCCCCTGATCGCCGAGCGGCGCAGAGCACAGTTAGTCCGCGCGTGCTCGCTCGTAGTCCCAGATGGCGTGGCAGGCCAAGTATCCCACACGAGTCGCTTGCCCTGATCCGCGCTCGCGAATTCCAGCTCGTACTCGATTTCCCGGGTGTTGATGGGCGCCTCTCACAGAGCGCAGGTCCGGTCAGTGCCGTTAGCCTGCATACAAGTTGTCGGGGCGCGCTTGGGGTAACTGCCCCGAAGCGATCAACTCCCGGGCGCGCCGGTGCAGCCTTTCATAGGACATCCCGTGCTCTGGAGTGTCACCGCCGGCGATTCGGATTGGAGTTCTCGCCGAGAAATCTGAATGGCCGCTAAACGTAAGGGACGGGAACCACCCAGTCTGTTCGCTAGCGGACACACACGGGCACGACTTTCGCTACCTCGTGAGCTATGAGGAAGGATTACGGTCATCGCAGGAATCTGCTGCTGGAAAGCATCGCAAAAGAGTGTGGACTGGCGCAGTGGATCGAATCAGTGCGCTTTCCGGCGGACTACGCGATCGTATCGCCCGGTCAGGCACTGAAGTACTTCTACTTTCCCGTCTCGGGGGTGCTCACTACGATGGTGCACCTGAGCGAAGGGGCGGCAGCGGAGACCCTCACCATCGGAAGTGAAGGGATGGTGGGCGTGCCGATTTGGCTGGGTGTCATGAGCAGTCTGGAATCGGTCCTGCAGCGGATCCCGGGGGAAATTCTGAGGATTCCCGCGCGCATCTTCTGCAAGCAGATCATCGGCCATCGGCACACCGAGAGGCTCATCAAGCGATTCACCGCCTACAGCCTGCGATTCTCCTCACAAAGAAATCTCTGCAACGCTCATCATGACAGCCTGCAGAAAACCTGTCGCTGGCTGCTTAGCACCTCCGATCGCATCCAATCGTTGACTCTCAAGGTGACCCAGTCCTGGCTGGCACACATGTTGGGGGTGCGTCGGCAGTCGGTCACGCAAGTGGCGGGGGAACTACAGAGTGCGGGCATCATCGACTATCGCCGCGGGGAGGTGCAGATTCTCGACCGAAAGCGCGTGGAGGCGCTCAGTTGCGAGTGCTACTGGGAAACGAAGGGGCTTTACGAGAGTTTGGTTCGCCCGGCATTGTGAACGCACACGAGCTCTTACTTGGGACGAAGAACGGCCAGTGCTGCGATGCCGATATCGAGTTGGCCTTCAGACAGTGCCAGCTGCCGCTGGATACTGGCAGGGAAGAGGTCCGACCCGCGAGTCCCTTCGACGTGCGCCCGCCTGAGCACCGGCGGACGGGTCGCTCAAGACGGTGACGCGGGTGCGCCGCAGCGCGCCGGCAGAGATCCCACTGATCGGCCGTGTTCTTCGAGTATGTGGGCGGGCATCGTGGGCCCTATGACGCGCCCTCGGCGGTCTCCCATTGTCTCATTGTCGGCGTCCGTTTGTTCCCGGGCGGATGAGTGGAAATTCGCACCGACCGAGAGTGAGGGCTTTTCCAGACGCTTGCCTGGCCTTCCTCACCTTTCGGACACGAGCAGGCCTATGCTCAAGTCTGACCCAGAGGACCACAGGGGTCATGGGAGTCTTGCCATGGGCCGCAAATCCAATGCTTGAGGCAAAGGAAGAGTTTCCACTGCTTCCCACGACTTTCCACACGCCGCTGTCGATGTTCCGTAGTCCCGTCTGTGTCGGGTCGTACACCGAGGCCGAGGCCGAAAGTGCTGCCAAGTCGCCTACGCTTGCCATAAAGAATTCCCTTCCAGTGAAATCGTTATCGGAACTCCCACACCGAAACACGAGAGCCACTGGCAACGGCTAGCAATTGCGTGTCGCGAGACACCGCAATCGGCCCCGTCGTCGATGCAATCCGCTGGATTACCCTGCGAAGTGAAGTATCCCAGACGGTCACGAAGCCGCTGTCGCCGCTCTCGACCAAATACCGGCCTCGGTCTGCATACTTGATTGCGCTGATCATCTGATCCGGGGCCGGAGATCCGGCGATCTGCTTCCCCGTACTCACTGCGAACACCTTGATAGTGTCCACTCCCGGATACACATTGAAAACGCTCGCCCCCGCAGCTACTCGTTCACCGTCCGGGCTCCATGACAGGTCACCGACGTTGGAATCCGCCGGAAATGCGTCGATGCGGCGGGTCGTCTGGTGAGTCGCCATGTCGACAATCCAAATCGGGGCGTGCATGGCAACCCCGGGAGCCGCCACAAGGCCACCCAGAGCTACGTACTTTCCGTCGGGGCTCAAGGCAAGTCTCTCGGGGTGAAACGGCAGTACACGCAAGCCCCAATCCACCTGCCAGTCACGCAGGCGGTACACCACGAACTGATCGCCTGGCAGCTCGGCATTGCGACCATAAACGCGAAGCAGCCGTTCGCTGTCCGGTGTGAACTCGATGGCCGGCGCTCCCCGCTCGTGCACCTCTCCGAGCAAGTGAACGGGGCGGCCGGAGAACGCGTCCCAAAGGTGCACGACCGTCCGCCACCCCTGTATCGGCTGATTTGGGTACTCATCCGCCACGTCGTGAACCAAGGCTAGGAACTCACCGTCAGGGCTATATGCCAGTGTTGACTGATGCGCCGCCATTCCAAGACTCTCACCAGCCGGCTCCATGCGAACCAGCTGGGCCTTGCGCTACCCCCAGACAGAGACGTTCGGACTAGTAGGCACTCGCACAGCCAGTTGTTCGCGATCCGGGCTGAAGGCAAGAGCCGCGATCTGCCCCTCGGCCGCAAACTCCCGTATTTGCACCAGTGCGTCTTGCTCCGTACCGACTACACGCGCCGACTCAGGCGACTGTGCATCAGCCGTACTGAGCGACGTCCATGCGAGCCAGGAGAATACGGTCAGAAATACGCGCCTCATCCACGTGCTCCGGTAGCGCTCAACACGTCGAGGTCATGGAAGTTCACCTCGATTGAGCGCGTGTCTAAAAATATCCAAACAGTTTGAGGCTCCGGCTGGCTATTTCCGCCAGGCGTGTTCGCAATCTCGCCGGGCGCTGAGAAGAGCATCCGAATTGTCGAGAGGGTATCGCACCCCTCCGGACGATGCGGATCCGGTGGAGAGGGATTTCTCTTGCACCAGATATCGAGCGCACCGTCGTAGAGGTCCCCAAGATGCGGCGTATCGAAATGCGGGTCGTACACGTGTCCAAACCACCGCTCCGCCAGTGCTCCAACTCCGTTCAGCACAGTGAATCCGACTCCGTCGAGATGCCACCCGCAGCGCCGACGGTCGGAACGTCTGCCAGGCTGTAGCCCGCGGACCAGTTTCTTTGGATCAG
>CAZLYG010000054.1:0-16317 GCA_964563075.1 uncultured Steroidobacteraceae bacterium
CACTGCCAGTACCACCAGCGCCACGGGGATCGGGAAGCGCATCACAAAGGTCGATAGCCTTCACTCGTCATTCGTGCGCTCCGATACCTCACCACCTGCTTGCTCCGGCAGCAGTGGACCTTCGCCGAGTGGGCCAGGTAACAGCTCCGTGTCACGCTCACCCGGTGCTCCGGGTCGCCGCCGCCGGATGACGGGCAACGTCCACCCGAGCGCCGCAAGGCAGACAAACAGCAGCAGGACAGCAACACCCTTCATCTCCTGATGGACCCGGGACACCGTTCGGCCAACTGAATGAGCAGTTCATTCGCTCGTGGCTACTCTGCAGGATGACCGTCGCAAATCATGAGACGACACATGCCAAGATTTCCGGCATGCGTTATGTCTCATAGCGCGCCAGCGCGCCCTCCAGGGCCCGTCGAACTTCAGCTCGCAGGACTTCCGGAGCCACGACCTCGACGGAAGCTCCGTACCTCAGGATGTCCATCACAAGCTCGCGTGAGTCTCGGTATGGGACGCGCAACTCGTATCGTCCATCCGTCAAAAACTGGCCGGACTGCTCCGGGTGCCAGCGCTCGTCGGTAACCCATCCGGCTCGCTCGCGCGTGAAGCGCAGCACCGCGGTCTTGTTGGACTTTCCGGAGAAAATTCCGTACGCGCTCGCGAAGTACTCGTCGAGGTCGCGGGATCCCACGTCTATCGCCCGCTCAGGCCTCTCGGTAGCCTGCAAGATGCGATCAATCGAGAACGTTCTTAGTGCGCCGCGCAGTTCGTCCCAGGCATCGAGGTACCAGTTTTCCCGATAGTGGACGAGGCGCTGCGGCGAGAGAACGCGCTCGGTAAGCTGGTCCTTGCTGCGTGAGTGATAACGAATCCAAAGCTTGTTGCGCTGCAATGTCGCGCTTGCCGCGGCGTGGAAGCCAGTCCCGAGTGGCCGCGCGGCGAGGGCAATGAGACGGATGCGCGAACCGGCTTCCTCGAGGTGCAGTCTTTTGTGCTGAACGAGTCTGTCCAGACGTCTGGTCAGCGGCGCGAGATGTTGTTCCAGCAGGCCGGGGTCCAGTCCGGTGAGCAGCCTGTGGAGTGTCACCAGTGCGTAGAGCTCACGCGCCGAAAACCACAGGCCGGGCAGCTCGTATGCGTCGCGCTCCGATATGCGTTCATAGCGAAATCCGTCGCCGGCGCGCTCGATGGGCGCTCCCAGATAGTCTCTGAGGATATCGATCAGCCGGTATGCGGTTGCCCGCGAGCATTCCAGCTGCGAAGTGATCTCCTCGAGCAGCACAGGAGTGCGACGCCCGCTGAACAGGTGATGTAACTGGTAAATACGATCAAACTTGTCCATGCCCTGGACGATCTTTTCCCCTACCTTCCGCAACCGGAGCCGCCACCCTTCCTGTCTATATCGCTTGAGCGGTCAGCGCGGCAGGATTCATGCTCAAGACTAAGCTTGCCGCGCGGCAACTGTCCAGCGCGTCGTGAGGGTTGCAAATCGGACTCAGACAAGCGGAATTCCGAGAAGGGGCAACCGCCCTCATCGGACTGGAAGCATTCTCTGGTGCTGCGCTACCGCGGCGAAAATCCAACCGCTATCTGATAAGCACTGCAACATCTCTTTGTAGTGCTCGTTCAGCATCTGCTTCCCGGAACAAGGCCCAGGCCTCCAGCGTCAATTCCCAGACTTCAAGCAACCGCTCCTCGGCCGCCCCAGGCATATAGCCGCCATCGTCCGCCTCTTCGGTGAGCGACTTGCGAACAGCGACCTGGCGACGATTGATCGACTGCATAAGCGGTCCTCTATTGCTGTGAAACCAGCGCGCCGTCAATGCGATGAGCCAGTGATGAAACCGGTTAAGAGTGCTTCTGGCAACGGACAAAAATCGAGCGAACAGCCAAAAAATGGCCTTGATGGTTCGGATATAGGTGCACAGCCTGTGCAGAGCCTTCGAGCCGGCGGAGGCCCTTACATCTGCTTGAACACGCCTGCAAACGTGCGGCTGACAGGCAGCACGTCGGCATGGTCCTTCAGGTGCACCAGGCAGCGTCCGAGCACGTCGCGCTCGATGCGCTCGATCGCGGCCACGTTGACGATCGTGCCGCGATGGATCTGCAGGAAAGCCTGGGGGTCGAGGCTTTGTAGAAGATCCTTGAGGGAGGTGCGGATCAGATGCTTCTCGTGGCCGGTGACGACTTCGGTGTACTTGCCGGTCGACTGGAAATACAGCACGGACTTCACGGCGACGAGCCTGGTGGTGTTCGCAAGTCCGACGGTGAGCCACGCAAGGTATTCGCGCAGCGGGGTTGTGAGACTGGACATCAGCTTCTGCAAGTCGATCGGCGGCGCGGCGTCGCGCTGTAGTCGCGCCACGCATTGCGCCAATCGTGCATCGCTCACGGGCTTCAACAGATAATCGGCCGCTGCGGCATCGAATGCCGCAACGGCGTACTCGTCATAGGCTGTGACGAACACGAGTCGTGTACCGACGGCTGCCTTCGCGGCTTCCAGGCCGCTCAATCCTGGCATGCGGATGTCGAGAAATGCGTATTGCGGCCGCAGGCGATTGAGCTCGGCGACCGCCTGGATGCCGTTGGGTACCAGAGCGACGATGTGCAGATCGCCCCAGAGCTGCTTGAGGCGCTCGGCCAGGTCCTGGGCGAGCTTCGGCTCATCGTCGGCAATCAGGGCGGTCGGTGCCATGCTCAGGCTCGTTGCAACGGCATGGTGATTTCTGCGACGACGCCGTGCGGCTCATTGCGATAGATGGCCAGCCGCCCAAGATCGCCATACAGCCGGGCGAGCCGCCCGCGCACGTTCTCCAAACCGACGCCCTCCGGTGAGCTGGGATTCAGGCCGACTCCCGTATCTGTCACACGCAGACATAAGGAATCCGCTTCTCGTCGTGCGTGCACGTGGATCTCGCCCCCGCTCACGGACGGCTCGATGCCATGCTTGAGTGCATTCTCCACCAGTGGCTGCAGCAGCAGCGGTGGGAGCCGGGCGTCCTTGATGTCGTCCGCTATAGAGAGCGAGTACTGCAGCCGATCCCCGAGTCGCAAACCTGCAATCGCCAGGAGTGCGCCGATCAAGCCGACCTCTTCGCTGAGGGTCGAGGAGCTGCGCCGTGTCCGCCCCAGGCTCACCCGCAGATACTGATTGAGATTCTCCAGGATCAGCTTGGCCGTCTTCGGATCCGATTCGATCACGCTCTGTGCGTTGGCGAGCGTGTTGAAAAGAAAATGCGGCTCGATCTGCGCCTGCAGCAAGGCCAGCCGGGCAGAGGTTTCCGCCTGCAGTGCCTCTGCGGCGCGCCCGCGCTCGCTCTCCAGGTCGGCGCGATAGGCTTCGGCGCGCCAGTAGAATATGAAGAAGCAGGTGGCGAACACCGCAACCAGCAGTCCACCGACCAGGAAACGCAGCTCGTGAGTCGGGTCGCGAACCGCGAGCGACACGAGGTCGTTGCTGCCCAGCCAACTGGCCAGGCGGCTTCCGACAATGAAGCCGGCCGGTACACCGATCAGCACCAGACCGACGGTCGGCATGCGGTTGCCGGTGAGCCGCCGCAGCAGCTCGAACACTCCCCAGATGCTGAAGCCGATGGCGTTGCAGGTTTTGAGCGTCTGCCAGGGATCGTAGTCGGCATTGAGCATGACCAGCAGCACGGTAATCAGCAGGTTGACTACCAGCATCGCGACGAGCTTGCGCCAGAAGTGCGAACTGGTGATTCCCAGCAACCGCCGTGGCTGCTCCTGCTGCTGCGGCCGGGAGGACTGACTGTTTTGCTCGGTGACGCTCGGCATGGTGCTCAGAAATAGTAATCGATCATCGCCAGCCATGACTGTCGCACAGGCCAGGGAGCCAGATCGCTGGTGGCATCTCCGGCCCGCCGTTGCCATTGCAGGGCAACACCGGCGTGCTGCCAATGGTAACGCGCCTCCATCCAGGTCACGCGACTGTGATCGTAAGGGTCGAAGCGCACGAAGGCTGTCAGGCCCAGGTTGGGGATCCCCACGTCGTCCCAGTGGGCGTAGCCGAACAGATTCTGACGTGCGGCAAGCTCGGCCTGCGAGCCGGCGTACTGGCGATACTGCACGTAAGGAGTCAGGGGACCCTTGCGCACGGCATTCCAGTCGCCGCCGACGGGCGCCGCCCCGTCGTACTCGTATTCGAGAGTCACAGAAAGCTTGTAGGGTGTCGTGTAGGTGAACCCGGTGCTCAGGCGGGAACGGAATGCCGTGGGGCCCAGGGCGGGAGCGGAAGTCGCGGCTGTTGCGGGCGGGCCGGGGACGGCGAAATACCCGCTCGCCGCCAGATTGCTCGGTGCGCGGCCGCCGGACAACTCGACGTAGGCTACCGTCGCACTGTTCAGCAGATAGGTGAGGTTGAGGCCGGCCTGAGGGGATTGATGCTCTGTGGCCATCAGCGAGAACTGCGGCTGGAAGTCCGTCGCCAGGCGTTGGCTCAATACGAGCATCCAGCGGCTGCGGCTGTTGGTTGCGCCCAGATCGGGGCTGAAAGTGGAGTCGTTGGGTAAGGCGCTCACGCGAGGTGCGTACATCGCGGTCAGGGATCCATTCGACCAGAGAGTCTGCGAGCGCACCATGAGCGTTCCCAGCCGCTCGTCGCGCAATGTATTGGGATCGATCGAGATGATCGCGCGGAGGGCAGCGGCACGAAAATAGTCCGTGGGATTGTAGGCGAACCCGACACCCTCGCGTACGTTGATGCGTCCAACGTCCACGAGCTCCGTGCCATCGTCCCGGAAGCTCACGTAAGCCTCCTTCAGTGTGTTGACTGCCTGGTTGGCGGAGCCTCTGGACCAGAAGTCATCGAGCCGATCGGCGAATACGGCACGCCAGCGACTGGACAATGCTCCATCGCAGCGGACATCGAACGAGGCGCGCCCGCCGCCACTCGAGGGCGCTGCGTCGCTGTAGGTAGTATCGATCGCTGCCAGCTCCGCGTATTCCACACACGCACGCGGTGCGTCGGCCTGTGAGTGCACCTGGTCGGCGAGCGCCAGCGCAGCCTCGTCATCTTGAGCGCAAGCGATTCCCCCGACCGCGATGAATATCACGAGCACCCACGTGGCACGCATCACTCACTCGGGCCGGAAGCGAGCCAGGTAGTCGCGCTGCAACCAGCTGTCCGGGACGTCCCGCCAGGCGTACCTGGAGTAGCGCATCACGGTCACCCACGTAGGCGTCAGACCGTCGATGATGACGATCTCCGTGGGCCGCTCGAGCCCCAGCTGCTCCTCGAACCGCCGGTAGTAGGCGGTCTTCAGCAGACGGTCGCTGTCGGAATAGAACTTGCCCTTCACAGGCCGATTGCTCGATTTCTCGACCCACAGCTCGATGCGGTGATAGGTGGCATCCGGGACCGCCGCTTCCAGAGCCAGCTTGTAGCAGTGACGCGCGAGGTGATCCCCGTCGGTAATGTCCTCGGAGGCCGCCGACGTCGCGCGGTAGTCGTGAGCGAAGTTGACCGTTACGACATCCCCGGTCGAAGCCTGGCCGAGCAGGCGTTGTTGCGGCGAGATCCGTATGCTCGCTTGGCTGGAGGGATCGTAGAACCACATCTCCGTGCCACTTTCCAGAACCAGCTTGCCCGCATCGCGCGGGGGCCCCACATAGCTGATGAGCGTTCGATAGCGGCCCGACTGGTCATCCAGCTTCGAGTAGATCGCGAGCGTATTCGCATCGACCTGCTTCGCGTCACGGTACTCGGTCAGCACGATCGAGAGCCCGAACGGCTTCGCCGGGTTGCGTACGGCATCGCTCGCAGCCAGGATCTTTTGCGCTTCGGCCGCGCTTGCGGGCGAGGTCCCGGAGTCCTCGGCCGAGCGCTCGGGGCCTGCGCCCCGATTGGGTGCGCCTTCTGCCGAGCTCGCCGGGCCTGCGCCAGGTCCCGCTGCGTATGCACGGCCGCCTGCCAGCGTCCCTGCAGCAACGAACAAGAGCACCAGCATTCTCACGAGCGTTTTCATAACTCACGCATGCCTCAAAGCTGCAACGATGTTGGTTCGCGCACCGCGCCCGGAGGGAATCCACGAGGACACAACAGTTACCAGAGTGAGGCCTGCGGCGACGGCAAACATCTGCCCCCACGCGCCCCAGACGCGCACGGTCAACGGCACAGCGTCCACACGACCCGGCGGCGTCCAGGTGATCCCACCGTGATTGATGCAGAACGCCAGGATCAGTGCAGTCACGATCCCGAGCACCGACCCCATCAGCCCCAGCAGTGTGCCCTCGAGCACGAACAGCTGCCGGATGCCCGACCGGCGCAGGCCCATGGCACGCAGCGTGCCGATCTCGGGTGTACGCTCGACGACGGCCATGCTCATCGTATTGCCCACTGTGAAGAGCACGATGGCCCCGATGAGAATGGCGATGAAGCCGAAGATGGCGGCGAAGAACCCGACCGTCTGCCCGTAGTACGGGTTCAGGGTCTCAAAATCATGGACCTCGAGCGGCGCGCCTTTGAGCGAGGTTGCCAGCAGATACTGCAGTCGGGCGCGAGCCGCAGGGATCTGCGAAGTGTGGTGCAACTGCAGGATGATGGCGGTCACCTGCGGCGGATCGGCTCCATAGATCAGCCGCTGCGCCTGCGCAAGATGCATGGCTACATACACATCGTCGAGCTCTTTCACAGCCTGACTCTCGACCTTGATCACCGAGAGGCTGGCGACGTTGGGGGCGCCTTTGGCGGTGGCCGCCAGGAGCTCGATTCTCGTGTCCTTGTGCTGCGGTGTGCCGGCCGCTGCCTCTGCGGAGAGCTGGGCAAGATCCGGCGGCAGCGGGCCGCCTGCGGGGCTCGCCGTGTGCGAGCTTTCGGGGGCCGCGCAGCGACGCACTCCCAGCGATGCGCACAGCTGCAGCACGCGAGCGACGCCTTCGCCGACTACAGCTGCGTTCGGCGCTGTATGGGTAAGCGCCAGCGGTCTCGGCGTGCCCTGGAACCCAAAGTCGTTCCACTTGCGCAGCTCATTCTGTCCGTCGACCTCAGTGCCTGACACCAGCACCGTGCGCGAGACGCCCGCATCGAAGTTACCCGCGATGCCCCCCAGCTCCAGTGTGGGTGTCACTACTGTCAGCATCGGCGCCAGCACGGGATCGTGTCGCACGATATCCATGACATGCGTGTAGTCCGCAATTCCGTACGCTGCCGGGTCGCCGCTGCCATAGAGAAAATAGTCCTTATGTTGGATCTGCAGATGCCCGCTCGAGCGCACGAATCCCATCTGCAGCCCATAGCGGATGTTGCGTGCGTATCCGCCGAACAGGAGGATTGCGACGGTTCCGACGATGATCGCCGCCAGCGTCGTGATCGAACGACGCCGGTTGCGTGCCAGATTTCGTATGGCCAGTGCCAGTGTCATCATGAGTGCATCTCCCCTGTCAGGCTCATCACGAGCGGATGTCCGGGCCGCCAGCAGCGACCCGTTGCACGCCGGGGGGTTGCATGCCGGCCGGCCGCGCGTCCTGACGATCTGCCGATCGCCTGACGGACTCGATCCGTCCATCGCTGATCACCACTGTGTCGTCGGCTGCCGCAATTACCTTCGGGTCGTGCGAGCAGATCACCACGGAGATGCTGTGCTCGCGCTGCATCTGCCGCATGAGCTCGATGATCGATGCGCCCGTAAGGCTATCGAGGTTGGCCGTCGGCTCATCTGCCAACACCATACGAGGCGCTGCAGCAAGCGCCCGCGCTATCGCGACCCGCTGCTGCTGGCCGCCGGACAGCTGACCCGGACGGTGGCGTGCGTGTGAGCCCAGCCCTACGGCACCGAGCATCGACATCACCCGCTCACGACGGTGGGCGGCGGGCACGTTCGTGAGCCGCAGGGGGTACTCCACGTTCTCGTAGGCCGTCAGGACAGGGATCAGGTTGAAACTCTGGAAGACGAATCCCAGGTGGGCCGCACGAAAGTCGCTGAGCTCATTGTCGGAGAGCTCGCCCACCGGCGTGCCGGCCACTTCAAGCTCACCCTCGTCCGGACGGTCGATGCAGCCGATGACATTCAGAAGTGTGGTCTTGCCGCTTCCCGAGGGCCCCGAGATGGCGGTAAGGCAGTTGGCGCGAATCTCTACATCGATTGCGCGCAGCGCTGGGACCTCGACGGATTCGACGCGATAGCGCTTGGCGATGCCCTTTAGGATCGCGGCACAGGCCGCCGGGTGCAGAGCCGACATGGGGACCTCTCTCAGGTGCATGATCCGTCTCCCTGGTGCGATGGATTGCGTTGCGGGGGTAGCGTGCTCTGGGGGGCCAGGCGCCGCTGGGGAATGCGACGAGCCGTACCCTGAAGGAATGAAAGGGGAGTTCAGGGGGGCGAACGGCGGGAACAACAGCTAGTCGTGGATCCTCAATACCAACTGCGGCTGCCAGCCGGTGACGAACGGTGTGTGACGACCGCGCGGCCGGCGGCGTTCGCCCGGGTCACGTGGGTCACGCGGATACTCAGGAGGCCGGGCGCCGCTGCTGCTGCCGCAAGCCAACACTGGCCGCAGTGTTGTCGCGTGCGCGAGGCTTCACAGATGTGACGTGAACCGTTGCTTAACAGAATGCGCCCCTGTACAAGCAGCAGTCACCGTTGCCGCGGCCAGAGGCGCCGGTCAACTCAGTCCGGCGCCGGCCGTTATGTGGACTGAGCCGATCTTTCGCACTGACCAATGGAGGTTGATTGCCGTGAATTTCAAAGCCTTTGTTGCCGATTGTAGCCCCCGCGCGGGCTCACTCAAGCGACTCATGGCGGCTGCTCTGCCGGCCGTGGCTGCGACGGCTCTCTTTCTAGGCTCCGCCTCACCGGCCGCTGCCGGAGTCGGCATCGACATCACGATCGCCCCACCCGCTCCGAGGGTGGTCGTCGTGCCGCCACCGCGTGCCGGCTTTGTCTGGGCACCGGGTTACTGGCGTTGGGACGGCGGGCCACACGTTTGGGTCGACGGTCACTGGATGCGCGAGCGTCGTAACTTCCACTGGGTCCCCGAGCACTGGGACGAGGGACGCCACGGGCACTATCACTTCGTGCCCGGTCATTGGGTCCACAACTAGCCGCGACCGCGGCCAGGCGTTGGAGAGCGTAGCGGGCCATCGAGCCCGCTACGCGCTGCACAGCCGCGGGGGGTCATCGAGCCTACCGCGGTCCTCTCTCAACGACGGAGATCGGAAAATACACACCCGCCGTTGCGGACCAGCTCCTGCACCTCCGCGCTCACCGCCTGGGGGTTGCCGTTCAGGCGATCGATAAGCTCCTGTCGGCGGCAGGCGTAGGAGCCCGGATCGTGCTTCGCGCTCCAGCAGACGATGCCCAGGAGGATGGGGATGAGGTCCACTCCTTTCTCAGTCAGTGAATAGAAGTCCGTTCGCCTGTCTGCCGGGTTGGGCGTCTTGGCGAGAATTCCCTGCTCCTCGAGGAAAGCGAGGCGGGAAGCGAGGATGTTCGTCGCGAATCCCTCTTCCGATTTCAGGAACTCGCCGTAGGTCCTCTTGCCGACGAAAACGATGTCGCGCACGATCAGCAGCGACCACTTGTCGCCGAAGATCTCCAAGCCGTAGTTGACCGGGCAATGGGAGCGGATCTGGTCGGTGCTCCTGGGAGTCATGGGGCCCATATTGGCCCAGAGTGGACCCTGATGATCACTTGTCTTTTACAAGTCAGTTTGCTAGCTTGCGCGGAGGATCGCGTCTCAACAATGAGGGAGGCTTCTACCATGTCGATGTCCAGCGCTTCCATTCCCACGTTCGAAATTGGCCTCGGCGCACTGGCGGCACTTCTCGACAAAGCCGCGAACCATGCCGAGGCAAAGAAGATCGACCCGGCGGTGCTGCTCAACGCGCGGCTCTTCCCGGACATGTTCGCATTTACGCGCCAGGTGCAGGTCGCCTGCGATCTGGCCAAGAACGGCGGTGCACGGCTCGCCGGCGTCGATCCGCCCCGGCACGAGGATAATGAGAAAACGATCGCCGAGTTGCAGACGCGCGTGGCCAAAACGATCAGCTTCGTGAAGACGCTGGACGGCGGGAAGATCGACGCCGCGGCGAACCGGGAGATCACTTTTCCGCTCGGCCCCAACAAGGGCCAGATGAAAGGCGCCGACTACCTCAACCACTTCGTGCTGCCGAACTTTTACTTTCACCTCGCGACTGCGTACGGCATTCTGCGCCACTGCGGTGTCGAGATCGGCAAGCGGGACTTCCTCGGGGCCATTCCGCTCAAGGTGACCTGAGACAGGACAAGGAGCGCGGCGGAATCATTGGGGTCCGCCCATCACGGTGATGCCCGCCGCTTTGTACATGTCCGTGAACTGATCCTCTGCGCCACCGGCGCGGCTCTCACGCACCGAGGTGCGACGCATGTCGCGCCGGTGCGTGACCTCATCGAACGGTCCGCCCCGATGCATCGTGCACAGGTCGTCCCAGATGGAGAGGTCACCGGGCCGGTAGAACACCTCAAACACGTACTGGGGCTGAGTTGCAAACGCGATGAGCTCCCGCACCAGCGCCTCGCCTTCTGCCCGGGGCAGTCCGGCGACATCCCTGATGTGCGCTCCAAGGTACAGGGCTTTGCGCCCCGAGCCCTCGTGCACGTGGACCAGGGGGTGCTGGACGTAGCCTCGCGCATCCACTTCCTCGTCCGTCAGCGGGAAGCCTCCCTGCTTGCGCGACCACCACAGCGAGTGACGTCCTTCCAGACCCTCGAGGCGCTGCTTCATCCGCGGCGGCAGATCCTCGTAGGCGCCGCGCATGTCGGCAAAGCACGTCGCGCCTCCTTCGGGCGGCGCTTCGTGACACAGCAGCAGGGACAGCCACGTCCGCAGCTTCATATAGGACGCGTCCGTGTGCCAGAGCTGGTTGCCGCGCGCGTGCAACCGCACCATCTCGTTGCTGTTGATGTTACCGGCGGCGTCGAGATTGCTGGCGTCGAACAGCTCGCG
Organism: uncultured Steroidobacteraceae bacterium; assembly: GCA_964563075.1. Taxonomy (GTDB): domain Bacteria; phylum Pseudomonadota; class Gammaproteobacteria; order Steroidobacterales; family Steroidobacteraceae; genus 13-2-20CM-66-19. Next base: position 10,942 of record CAZLYG010000054.1, read on the forward strand.
GTGTGCATGCCGATAGATGCGCCCGCCCGGAGCCGGCGCGAGCTCGAGCTGGCCGAAATTGCGGCTGAAGGCAATGTGAGTCTCATCCGTGAGACCGGTGTTGCGCCAGACCGTCACGCCCCAGCGGTTCTGAACATCGATGACCGCCTGCCGGGCCTCCTCGTCCAGGGGCCGGGTCAGGTCGATTCCATCCACTTCTGCGCCGAAGCGGGGCAGAAATGGGCGAACCCGCAGCTCAAGGGACATGGCGCGCGAAGCTCGAGCCGTAAACCAACGCCGGTTGATTACTGAGCATGCTTTGCATCAGTGCACTATGCGCGCCGGCTTCGCGGGCTGTCAACGGCGCCGGCCTGACGGCCTGGAGAACGGGTCAGGGACTGACCTCCAGAATGATCTTGCCGCCGGTATGTCCCTGACGATTCACATCCAGGGCCTGGGCCGCATCGGCCAGTGGCCAGCGGCGATCGATGTGGATATGGAGTTTGCCCTGCTCGGCGAGCTCGCTCACGAACCTGAGCATTTCACCATTGACCGAACCCGTGACGGCGCAGCGGATGCCGGCCGCCGTGCATTGCGCCTGCGGCGGCGGGCCGACGATCGAGATGAGAATGCCGCCCGGCTTCATTACACCGAGCGAGCGGACGGTGGTCTGCGCATCGACGGTGTTGAGGACGACATCGACATTCTTCACCTTGTCCTCGAAGCGGACGCTGTTGTAGTCCAACACCTCATCGGCACCGAGGGAGTGCAGCAATTCGTTGTGTCGCGGGGAAGCTGTAGCGATGACGTAGGCGCCACGTGCCTTCGCAATCTGTACGGCCGCGGAGCCGACGCCACCGGCACCGCCATGGATGAGCACCCTTTGTCCGGCCTGGACGTTGGCAACCGTGACCATCGCACGCCAGGCGGTCTCGCCTACGATCGGGAGGCCCGCTGCTTCGTCGAACGACATTTGTCGCGGCTTCACGGCCACGGCACTGACCGGAGAGATCGCGTATTCGGCGTAGGACCCGCCGGGGGCGACGGCGATCACCGCCTGACCGACCTTCCACGGACCCGCCGCATCGCCTACCGCATCAATGACACCTGCAAGGTCCCTCCCGGGGATCAGGCGCGCTCCGGGGGCGGCGCCGGCAATCTTCTTCCAGTCCACCGGGTTCACCGAGGCGGCCCGCACCTTGATACGCACCTCGCCGGATTGCGGCTCAGGTCTGGGAATCGACTGAATCCGGGCGTGACCGTCGATCACCAGTACGGCGCGCATGCTTGCTGCAGCGGCGCAAGCCGTGTTGGCAGCAAAGAGACAGAGGACGAGTGTCGGAACGTGATACTTCACCATCGTGCTCCTGTGTCGGTCATGGCTGGGCGGATCGTAGCGAGTGGCGGACGGTGTGCCGGGCAAGGCACCGGAGAATACGGCAAGCGGTTGAGTCTGCAACGAAAATCCGCCGCGCCGTGCGGCGCTTGCAGAGCCCGGTCCGAGCCGGGTGCGAAAACAGTGACAGGGAGAGGGGCGGGCTGCTAGCTTCCCGCAGGCGATGCCAGGCGCATGAGATCGGAGGGACGCGATGCGAGGGGGATGGGCCGGACAATTGAGCTCCTTTGGGAAGGATTCCAAAGTGCTGCAGCAGAAGATCAAACCGGGGACCACGCGGCGCACGCTGGCCGTTGCCCGCCCGCACTCCGGCAAGCTGCTGCTGTTCCTGCTGGTGGTCGTCGTCAACGCCTGCATCGGGGTTGCCAACCCCCTGATCTACCGGGAGATCATCAACGAGGGAATTCTCAAGCAGAACGTTCCCTTCATCGTGCAGCTGGCGTTCCTGATCGCCGGCCTCGGCGTGTTGGATGCGGCGCTGGGACTGGCCCAGACCTACATGGCGACACAGATCGGCGCCGCCGTGGTGTTGTCCCTGCGCACGCGGTTATTTGAGCACGTACAGCGCATGCCGCTGGCGTTTTTCTCACGCACACAGACCGGCGCGCTGGTGAACCGACTCGTGACCGACACGGGTGGAGCGCGTACGGCCTTCACTGACGTTCTCTCCAATGTCGCCGGCAACGCCGTGACGGTGACACTGGTGGTGGGCGCGATGATCGCCCTTTCGTGGCGCATCACGCTCGTCGTGTTCGTGCTGCTGCCACTGTTCGTGCTTCCGGCGCGTTACTGGGGCCGGCGCATACAGGCCGTCACTCGCGAGCTGTACGACGTGGGAGCCGCCATGAGCAGCGTCATGGTGGAGCGATTCAACGTCGCCGGCGCCCTGCTCGCGAAACTGTTCGGGCGCCCGGCAGAAGATGTCCGCACCTTCGAGGGCAAGGCGGCGCAACTCTCGCAGGCCGCCGTCAGGGTTGCGCTTTACGGACGGATGTTTGGCACCATGCTGCTGCTGATGGCCTCGTTCGCGACGGCACTGGCGTATGGATGGGGTGGCGTGCTGGCCGCGCGGCATACCCTGGATCTGGGCACGGTCGTAGCGCTCGTATCGCTGCTTGCCCGTCTCTACGCCCCGCTCACGGGACTGTCCAATGTGCAGGTCACCATCATGACCGCCCTGGTGTCGTTCGAGCGCGTGTTCGAGGTCATGGACCTGACACCGATGATCGATGAGAAGGCAGATGCAACGGATATTCCGAGCGGTCCCGTCCGACTGACCTTCGAGCATGTTGCCTTTCGCTATCCGGCTGCCGCGGAAGTCTCACTGGCGTCGCTGGAGTCCATCGCGGTCCCGGAGAAACGTGCACCGCGCACCGTGCTCCACGACATCGACTTCCACGCCGAGGCCGGTCAGCTGGTGGCGCTGGTGGGCCCCTCCGGTGCCGGCAAGACGACCATCAGCCATCTCATTCCGCGACTCTACGATGTCCAGTCCGGTGCGATCCGCCTCAACGGCGTCGATGTTCGCGAGGCGACGCTACAGTCGCTGCGCGATCGCATCGGCATCGTCACTCAGGATGCACACCTCTTCCACGACACGATTCGCGCCAACCTCCTCTACGCGAAGCCGGGCGCCAGCGACGAGCAGATGCGCGCGGCGCTGCGGGACGCGCAGATTCTCGAGCTGGTGGACTCGCTCCCGGACGGCCTGGACACCATGGTCGGAGAGCGGGGCTATCGCTTCTCCGGCGGTGAGAAGCAGCGCCTGGCGATTGCCCGACTGTTGCTGAAGGCGCCGGACCTGGTGGTGCTGGATGAGGCCACGGCGCATCTGGACTCCAGCTCCGAGGCCGCCGTGCAGCAGGCGCTGGAGCGCGCACTCACCGGACGAACGGCGATCGTCATCGCTCACCGTCTCTCCACCGTACTCAAGGCCGACCAGATTCTCGTCGTCCAGGACGGCCGCATCGTTCAGCGTGGCACCCATGAGCGGCTCGCGGCCATACCGGGACTGTATGCACAACTCTATCAACGCCAGTTCCTGGCGCAGGAAGCGGCGATTGAAACCGGGAGTTGATCCGATGCGCGCAAGGGCCAGGGTGATGGGCTGCGATGGGCCCTGAAACGATGACGCGCCTGGCGGCGCCGGTGTTCCGGTTCGAGCGGGCGTGTTGGCTGATCAAGCAGAGACTGTCACTGGCGGAAGCCGCCGCCGCTTCCGGCTATTACGATCAGGCGCATATGAATCACGAATGGCGTGCGCTCGCCGGATGCGCTCCTCAGGCATGGATGGCGGCTCAGCTTCCACTCCTGCAGGACTATGAGGTTGCGGACACTCAGACTCGCTTGTCCGGTACCTCGAGCTCGAAATGCAACACTCGCTTGCGCGTGCCGAGCTTCCCGTACAGAGCCTTGGCTGGATAGTCCCCCCAATCGGCCTGCACATAGACAATTGACGACCCACGCTCCATCGCAACGGCACGCAGGCGCTCGATGAGCGCAGTGGCAATACCTCGACGGCGATGCGGCTCCGCGACCGCCAGGTCGTAGATGTAGAGCTCACTGCGAGTGCGCTCGAGTTTTTCCAGCTCGTACGCGACGAGACCCCCGACCACGTCCTCAGCTGCAACTGCCACGAGAACGATCACGTGCGGCCGTGCAAGCACCTTACGCAAGTGGTCGGTTGGGACTTCTCCCCCGTCGGCCGCAGCGTCCCCGAACGCCTCGCCGAAGAGCACATTGAGCGCGCGCACTGCTGTGACGTCAGCGGCTGTCAGCTGGCGGATGTTGAAAGCAGCGTGCATCGATCACCTCCGTGGAGCTAGCCGCTGTGATGCGGGAGCATGGACCGGAGCTGGATGCCATCGTGGTCGCCGATCAGCGCCGCCAGCCAGTCCACGAACACGCGCACCTTGCGCGAGAGATGCCGGCTCTGTGGATACACCACGTGGAGCGGCGAAGGCTCCGGGAACCAGTCGCCCAGCACCAGATCGAGGGCACCCCGCTCCATTGCCTCTTTGACCACGAAGGCTGGCATCTGCGCAATCCCCAGGCCCGCTTCGGCGGCACTGACGTAGCTGTTCTCATCCTCGAGCGCGAGATTGCCGGGGAACACCGCCTGCACGCGCTCAGCTCCCTTGGAGAAAACCCACTCGACTGTCTCTCCCGTACGCGGCGAGAAGTGATTGATGCATCGATGTTGAGCGAGCTCGCGCGGATGGATGGGCGCACCATGTGCGGCGATATAACCTGGGGCCGCGCAGGTGGCGAAATAGATGAAACCTACACGGCGTGCAACGAGCGCGGCCGTGCCAACTTCCCCGACCCACAAGGCGCAATCGATTCCCTCCGCTACGAGATCGAAGTGCCGTTCATTGCCGGCGAGCGCCAGCTCAATTCGAGGGTACTGCGCAAAGAAACGGGGGAGCGCCGGAACGATGACCGAGCGTGCAATCAGCGTCGGAGCGTCAACGCGCAACCTTCCGCTCGGGGCGGTCGAGCGCTGCGACAGCGCCTCCTCGGCTTCGCGAACCTCTGCGAGGATCGAAACCGCGCGCTCGTAGTACGCCGACCCGTCGGGAGTGACGCTCACCCGCCGCGTGGTGCGATTGAGCAGCTTCACGCCCAGCGAAGCCTCGAGTTTCTGAATCAGTGTGGTCGCGGTGGCCTTGGGAATCCGGAGGCTCTCCGCCGCACGCACAATCGCTCCGGTGTCGACGACCCGGACGAACAGGGCCATGGCCTGCAGCTTGTCCATTATTGTTCAGTAATCGGAATAATGAGTTCCACTATACGGACTTTAACCTGTTCTGCTCGAACAATATATTCCCCTCCACCCTAGGAGAGGATGACAACCCATGAGCGAGGCGACGAAAGCGGTGAGCGATGCGACCTTTCCGGCGGAGGTGCTGCAGTCATCGAAGCCGGTGCTGGTGGACTACTGGGCCGAATGGTGCGGACCGTGCAAGGCCATCGGGCCGCTGGTGGAAAAGTCGGCAGCG
>CAZLYG010000055.1:0-16316 GCA_964563075.1 uncultured Steroidobacteraceae bacterium
TGAGAGCAGGACGCGCAGTAGAAGGTCTGCGGGCCGACCTCGTACCTCGCCTTCGTGCACGTGCCGTTGTCGTCGAACTCGCAGTACTTCTTGAGCTGGCCCTACCTGCCGCACGCAAGCGCCGTGCACGTCGGGCCGCCCGGGGGCCCCGAAACGCGTGAGGCCTGGTTGAACCACGGACGATCCTTCAGCGAGTCGAAGTCGCTGATCGAGTCCTGGTCGAACGAGGCGATCGAGCCGATGACGTGAAACTTCTCGCCGAACTGGTGGCCGAAGGTGAGCGAGAACTTCGAGTTGGGACCGTCGCGGCGCGCGGTGATGCCGCCCTGGGCCTCCGCCTTCACGCCTTCGAACTTCGTGTCGAGAATGAAGTTGACGACACCGGCGACCGCGTCCGTGCCGTAGCTCGCGGATGCGCCGCCGGTCACGACTTCAACGCTCTTCACCAGCGTGTCCGGGAATGAGCCAATGTCAACGGCGCCGAAGCGGCTGTTGGCGACCGTGCGCCGGCCATCCAGCAGCACCAGCGTGCGGGAGATGCCGGAGCTGGTGTTGGCGCCGCGCAGATTGATTTCCGAGCCGCTGGGGACTTGGCCGCCGAGGGCCTGCTGGGCGGTGCTGTCACCGAAGAACTGCGGCAGCGCGGCCAGACTGTCGATGATGTTCGTCGGCGCCATCTTGGTGAGCTCATCCTGAGTCACGGCGGTCACCGGCGTCGGCGTGAGCATCCCCGGCGACAGCGCGATGCGTGAGCCGGTGACCGTTACCTCCTGCAGAGGCGCCGCGTCATCGGCGGTCGCAATACCCGGCGCCCCGAGTGCGAGGGCCACGGCAGCCGCGGCTACGCATTGGCTCCAGCTGGCAGTGTCCAGCCCCCGTGGCTGAGAATTGGCCATGAGTCTCTCCCCTCTTTGACAGTTGGCTTCTAATCGCAACCTGGCCGCGCGCCTCACCGGGGTGCAGGCGCGTAAGACCATCGTCCAGTTCCTCCCAACAACTCCTGTTGCCCGCAGGGCACAGGCGTGGGCTGATGTTGTGTTGCCACAGGATAGGCCAAGGTTAGCACGCGGAATACCCGATATTCCCGGCTGATGGAAACGTTCTTCCCTTGGGATTGAGGGCGCGCTGCCGGCGCCAGCCGCGCTGCGCGCCGGGTCGTGGATGTCAGGTCACGCTGTATCGGGAGTGGAACACACGCGTGGCAGCGGCCTCCCGCCGGGGAGGGGGCGGCAGGGCACCGGCCCCCTCACCACGCCTCATTTACCGAGGATCACCGCAAGATTCACCGCATCCGCCATGGCCTGATAGCCGGCATCGTTTGGATGCAGGTGGTCACGGTCGTTGTATTGTTTGGCGAACGTGCGGGGGTTGGCGGGGTCGGCGACGCTCGGCGCAAAGTCGATGACGGCGTCGAAGGCGCCCCCGGTCTTGATCCAGTTGTTGAGCTCCTCGCGGACCGCCTCTCCGGCGGGCGACGCGTAGGCGGCTCCTTCGTACGGAGTGAGTGTTGCGCCGATGACACGCACGCCGTGCTCATGTGCCCGCAGGATGATCTGCTTGTCGGCGGCCTCCAGTGCCGCGGCGTCGACGGGTTCCGTCGATCCGGCGGGCGTAAAGCCGCGCCCGATGTCATTGATTCCCTCCAGCAGGATGATGGCCTTGACCCCCGGCACGCTCAGGACATCGCGATCAAGCCGGGCCAGCGCGTTGGGCCCCGCGCCGTAGCGCAGCAGCCGGTTGCCGCTGATGCCGGCGTTGACGACGGCCCAGTGATGCCCCACCAGGCGTTCGGCCAGGTGGTCCGGCCAGCTACGGAAGGCGTTGGCAGTGGATGCCGCCCCTTCGGTGATGGAGTCCCCGAGGGTGACGAGGACACCCGTGGGCGCGGACGGCTGCACCTCCACGAGCGTGACGTACGCCGGAATCCGCTCGAGCCGCGCCTGGGGGAGTGTGGCAGCGGCCGTGAAATCCCCAGATTCGCCAGCCACATACTGAAAGAGACTGCGCGGTGCTCTGGCCGGGACAACCCCTGGCACGTGAATTGAAATGTAGAGCTTATCGAGCGGCTTCGTGGGCAGATCCACCGGATCGCTCAGCACGGGCGCGCTGGCCGGAATGCTCACTCCTGCCTTGCCGTCAAAAGTGACGACGTGATCTGTTCCAGAAACGACTGCACCATCCGCGCCTGCTTCTCCAACATGCACTGCACCGAGCACCAGCGTATCGGCGCCGCCCTCATTGGACAGCCGGAGTCGGATCCTGCGGCCTCCCTCGGAAACGCGCACGATCTGCCGCACCGTGACGTTGGTGAGATCCGCAGGAAGGGTCTCGACGGGCACATGGCCCGGATTCTCGAGCAGAGGCGGCGGAAAAGCGCGTGGTGGCGGGATATTGGGCGGCGGCCCCAAAGGAACGGCGGCCGCTTGCGCGAACGGTGCGGCCACAGGAGGGGTCATTCCTGGAGGCAGGGGCGCGCCGACGTAACCCCACGTACCGACCCACTCATCGCTCGCGGGCGTTCGTGGTGCGGCGGTAGCCGAAGCGTGGATGACGATACCCAACATCGCAAGAGCAGCTGCGGATCGCATTGTGTTTCTCATTCGCTGACACCCTGAAGAGGAGGGCGGCCATGGTTGCACACCGCGCCTCCGGATGGAGGATCTGAGGCAATTAGACTTTCGCGTGACAGAGCGGCTAGAGTTGGTAACGATAACATCGTCCGTGGCTGAACAGGAAACTGCCGTTGATCAAAGTGTTACGCCGTCTCAGCGGGCTTGCGACCGCTTTGGCCGCATTCATGTGCGTGTTCCCCGCGATAGCGGCCGATGCAGCGAGCGCCTGGGTCGGCTCGTGGGCGGCCGGCCAGCAGATCCCCGAGCCGAACAATGTCGCACCGCCTGCGAGCCTCGAGCATTCGACCGTGCGCCAGATCGTGCACCTGTCCGCAGGGGGCACCCGGATCCGGGTGCGCGTGTCCAACGCATTCGGCAAAGCCCCGTTGCACATGCTCGCCGTGCACGTCGCGCGTCCGGTATCAGCGCGCTCTGCACGCATCGATCCGGCCTCGGATCGTGCGCTCACTTTCAACGAGCGTCCCGATGTGCTGATTCCCGCCGGCGCCGAGTACATTTCTGACCCTCTGGACTACTCTGTAGCCCCGTTGTCCGACCTCACCGTCTCGCTGGAGCTCGAGTCCGCTCCTGAGCAGCAGACCGGTCATCCCGGCTCGCATGCCACCTCCTATCTGGCACCCGGAGCTGCGGTCTCCGCCGCCGACCTGCCGGCCGCGCAGCGAGTCGAGCATTGGTATTTCCTGTCCGGTGTGGAGGTTTCCGCAGCACCGGGTACCGCGGCCGTCGTTGCATTCGGGGACTCGATCACCGATGGCCACGGCTCGACGACCGACGGCAATGATCGCTGGCCTGATGACCTGGCGGCTCGTCTGCAGCACGACGGTGCCACTCGTGGCATAGCCTCGCGTGGCACATCCACGCGTGACACAGCGGTGCTGAACGCAGGCATCGGTGGCAATCGCCTGCTCCTGGATGGGCTGGGCCCCAACGCGCTCGCTCGCCTGGATCGCGACGTTCTCGCTCAGAGCGGCGTTCGCTATCTCATCGTGCTGGAAGGGATTAATGACATCGGAATGTTGACGCGCGGCGCAACCGCTACCCAGGCTCAACATGAGGACCTGGTGCAGCGAATGATCGGAGCGTACCGCGAGATCGTGATGCGCGCCCACTCGCACGGCATCAAGGTCATCGGTGCGACCGTTCTGCCGTTCATGGGCTCGGATTACTACCACCCCGACCAGGCGAATGAGCACGACCGAAAGGCAGTGAACGCCTGGATTCGCGCGCCAGGCGACTTCGACGCCGTGGTCGACTTCGACAAGGTCACCGCGGATCCTGCGCACCCTGATCGATTGCGCGCCGACTACGATTCAGGGGATCACCTGCATCCGTCACCGGCGGGCTATCGCGCCATGGCGGACGCGATTCCATTGGAACTGTTCAGGTCGCGTTAGGCTCGCCGTGTACGGCGCGCGTGTGACTCGGCGAACATCATCGGGTCGCATCTCAGGCAGCCTCGCGAGGGCGGCGCTGCCTACAGGTCCGATCATGGCCGATTGTGGCAAAGCGCCGATTTTTTCTGGCAAGGCTGCGCGCGCGCGAGCTTTGGGAGCACAGTAGCGGGAGGTTCCGCGACACCGCGCGGATTGCAGCGGAAGTGGGACAATCCCGTTCTCAGGAGACGCCCATGTGGTCGATCGGGTTGATGACTGGCACCGTTCTCGATGGAAACGTGGATGTCGCTGCCGTCCGTACGGATGGCGAACAGATCCAGGAGCTCGGTCCCTGGATGCTCATCCGTTATCCACCGGAGCTCAGGGATCTGCTGCTGCGTGCGATGACCGCTGCGCGCCAATGGCAATTCGCCGGGAGCGAGCCGCCCGTGTTCAGAGAAGCCGAGCTGGCGTTGACCCTCGCTCAGGCGGAGGCCGTCGTCGAATTCCAACGCCGCTCGGGGCTCTCGCGATGCGACACCTCGCTCATCGGATTTCATGGGCAGACGGTTCTGCACCGCGCCCCTGCGTCGGGCCGGCCCGGTGCGACCCGCCAGCTGGGCGACGGCGAGCTGCTGGCGCGCATCCTGGAGACCGATGTCGTTTACGACTTTCGCTCCAAGGATATGCGCGTCGGAGGGCAGGGCGCACCGCTGGCCGCGAGCTATCACCTTGCGCTGCTCAAGCGCTCCGGTGCTGCGGTCAATACAGCGGTGTTGAATCTGGGCGGCGTTGCCAACATCACCTGGTGGGGCGGCGGGGACGAGCTGGTTGCATTCGACACCGGACCCGCCAACGCTCCTTTGAACGACTGGATCGCCAGGCATGGACTCGGCGAGATGGATCGCAACGGCATGCTCGCGCGACAGGGCCAGGTGGATGAGCAACGGCTGCAATTGCTACTCGCGCATCCCTACTTCTCGGCGCCGTATCCGAAGTCTCTCGACCGCAACGCGTTCTCCCTGGAATCCCTCGATGGCCTGAGTCCCGCCGACGGCGCCGCCACGCTGACGGCCTTCGTTGGCGCGTCGGTTGGCAAGGGAATCGACCGCTTGCCGCGACGTCCCAGCACGCTGGTCATCTGCGGCGGCGGCCGCAGGAATCCTGCCCTCGTCGAGTCGATCCGCAGCCGAGCGGGTGTCACGGCTGTGCTCGCAGAAGATCTCGGATGGCGCGGCGATGCCGTCGAGGCTGAGTGTTTCGCATACCTGGCGGTGCGTGCCTCCCGCAATCTTCCCATCAGCTTTCCGAATACGACTGGAGTCCCGGAACCTGCGAGCGGTGGTCGGATCGCCCGCGCGTCGACGCAAGCGTCCTGACACTGTAGGATCGTGGCGGACTCACACCTGCGAGTGTAATCCCCCTGCCATGAGCCCGTTCTCCCGTCGCGTTTGCGTCGTCGTTTCGGCTATCACACTCGCGAGCCTGCTGTGCGGCGTGACCCCCCTCGCCGAGGCGAGACATCGACGTGCGGCTCCTGTTGCGGGTACCCCTGGTCAGTTCGACTACTATCTGCTGACGCTATCCTGGTCTCCGACGTATTGTCTGCTACATCCCAACGATCACTCGGAATGTGCACGCAAGGGATACGGATTCGTCCTCCACGGTCTTTGGCCGCAGTTTGATGCTGGTGGCTATCCCGAGAACTGTGTGCTTGACACAACCCTCTCTGCGGCCGCGGAAGCAGTGGGGCGGACCGTATATCCGAGCTCCAACCTCATGCGGCACGAATGGGAGCGGCACGGCACCTGCAGCGGACTTGACGCAGTGGACTACTTCCGTACGGCCGATCGCGCGCTCGCTTCCGTACGGATCCCGTCCAGTCTCTCTGCCCCTGCGGCAGCGGCGATGATGACGGGTGCTCAGATCACTGCCGAGTTTCGCACTGCCAACCCAGGTATGCCTGAGAATGCTCTGACAGTCGCGTGCCGCCGCGGCGAGCTTGCAGAGGTTCGCGTGTGCTTGAGCCGGGACCTGCGGCTCAGGTCGTGTGGCCGCGGGGTGCGGACCAGCTGTCCGTCGGGTCCCATCGAGGTGCCCGCGGCCCGCTGAGTTGATCATCGGGGAGGGGCACGCTCGTCGGGCAGGATGTAGTCAACTTCCATCCAGAGGCTGCGGCTGCTGTGAGTCGTCGGGGCATCCGCTGATGCATAGTCGGCAAGCTCCAACAGTGCACTGAAACGAGACCACTTCGCCTGCAGCTGCAGGTCGATCTCCGAGCCGTAATGCAGATCGCGGCGGTCGGAGCGAAAATCGTAGCCGGTGATGGCTGCGAGCAGTGCGGGTACCGCACCCCCGCCCTTGGTCGAATAACCCAGTGTCACATACTTGCTGAGCAGTCCGTTCACGGGAGTGGTCGTAAACACACCCGCCCAGCCATCCCAGGAGTGAAAGCTGGCCATCGGTGTCGAGAGGCCGAGCGTGCCATTACCTCCCAGCCGCTCGGTGCCGAGGCTGAGGCTGTAGCCGTATGCAGTGCCCTTGATCTCGACGTAGGTGTAGTCCTCGCGGTATTTGACCGGATTGTTCGCATAGTCATCCTGCGCTGCCCAGGAGGCGACATAGGCTAGGTCAACGACTCCCACCGGCCGCTCGCCTACCAGCCGCACCCCGGCTGTCTGCGAGGACAGCGTGGGGACCTCATTGAAGTCAACGAGGTAGTCGAAAGCCGTCAGCCGCCCCCACGGGGTATCGTAGTGGAGGTTCGCGAGGTAGCTGTCGCCGGTCAGAGCGCCCAGTTTGGTTGACGCCTCGGTCGTGCGCCGTTGGAAGCGATCGAACCACGTCAGGTCGATGGTGAAACCCGGAATCGACGTGTTGATGATCCGCGCGGAATCGAGCGTATTCTCGTTCATCCTCCAATTGGAGGCGCCCACGAAACGCTGGTCATCGAGTGCCACGCGCTGCCGTCCTACCCGCAGATCGGTGTCCGGGAGGCTGGTGTTCTCGAGCTCCAGGCGGTGCAGCTCGTAGTTCTCCGGATCCGATATGGACGGGTAGACGGTCCTGCCGTTGAGGCCGCTGTTGTAGTCGTCCACCAGCGGTGTCAGCAGTGAGGCTTCTGCCAGCAGTGCGGTGTCGAAGAGCTCACCGGTCTGGAAACCCAGCCGGCTGCGCAGCAGCAGTGCCTGCGCTTCGCGGCCGAAGTCGGTCTGCGTCAGGCTCTCCCAACGCAGCCGCAGATCGACCAGCGGCTGAGTGCCCATGAGCGCGCTCGTCAGGGACTCGAGCCCCTCCGCGCTGGCACCCGCCGGGATCGACACGAGGACTGCGGCGCATATTGCGCTTTTGCGGAGCCGGACACCCAGCCGGGCACTCGTAGAGAGGGGGCCCGTCACGCGGGCGAAGCGAGGGATTGCCATCCAGGATTTGCAGTTTCGCAGCGGATCGAGGGCAGTATGCCAGAGTTCGAGCGGGGCCTTGCCGGATCCCCGCTATAATCGTCGCAGGCTGAATTCGAAGGATTGCGTCAATGACCACACTCACCAGCGCACCGCTTGCGAATCTCCTGCAACGGCTGTTTGCCGAGGCCGAACAGACCGAAGCGGCATTCCGGGCTGACAGGGCGCGCCTCCCGCCCGCCGAGCGGGCGGCACGCAGCGGCACCACCGAGGACTACAAGACGCTCTACCTGACGCATGCCCGGAACGTTTATCTGGCTGTCTCCCGGGAGACGGCCACTCTTCTATACATGCTCGGCAGGTCGTTGAAAGCGCGCTCCATCGTGGAGTTCGGAACCTCGTTCGGAATTTCCACACTGCATCTGGCAGCCGCGGTGAAAGACAACGGTGGCGGGCGTGTCATCGGCAGCGAATTCGAGCCATCGAAGGTCACCCGCGCCAGGGAGAACATGGTTGCCGGAGGGCTCGCGGATTTCGTCGAAATTCGCGCCGGCGATGCGCTGGAGACACTCTCGCGTGACCTGCCGGATACCATCGATCTGGTGCTGCTCGACGGAGCCAAGACGCTCTATGCCCGGGTCCTTACGCTGCTCGCTCCGCGTTTGCGCTCCGGCGCCATGATCGTGGCGGACAATGCGGGCATGTGCCCCGAGTATCTCGCAACCGTGCGCGCACCCGGGTCTGGCTATCTTTCCGTACCCATCGGCGAGGATGTCGATCTGGCGATGAAGGTGTAGGGAGCTGCCAACGCTGCGACCGCGATGGACTCACTGATCACTGCCGCGGCGCATGCGCTTGCTGTAGGCGATCCCCTGGGCGCTCTCAAACGGGTGGCCCTGCGCGAGGATGCTCCTGCCCTGGCGCTCCGGGGCATCGCAATGGCACAGCTCGGAGATCTCGTTCGAGCGAAGGTGCTGCTGCGCAGTGCCGCGCGGGCGTTTGGCCCGAAGGAGGCCGTGGCCAGCGCAAGATGCGTAGTCGCCGAAGCCGAGGTTGCGCTCGCCTCCCGCGACCTGGGCTGGCCCGCGAAAGGGCTCGACGCAGCACGCGCGACACTCGAGCGACACGGCGATCGGGCCAACGCTGCCCACGCACGGTATCTCGAAGTCCGCCGGCTCCTTCTGATAGGGCGTCTCGATGAGGCCGAGCGCAAGCTGGCAGACCTGGACCCGACGCCTTTCCCACCGGCACTGCGTGCCGCTCATGAGCTTGTCGTCGCGGGTATTGCGATGCGACGCATCCAGACACGGAAGGCACGTGACGCCTTGGCTCGTGCGGAAAGCGCATCGCGGCAGGCTGGCATTCATGCCCTGACCGCGGAAGTCGAGAGCGCGCGGCATATACTGAGTACGCCCGCGGCGCGGCTGATCGCAGCCGGTCGGGAACGATTGCTCCTGCTCGAGGACGTTGAGACGCTGTTGGCGTCAAGGTCGCTGGTGATCGACGCTTGCCGTTATGCCGTGCGGGATGCGAGCTCCGTGGTCTCTCTGGCAACGCGCCCTGTTTTGTTTTCCCTGGCGCGTGAGCTGGGGCATGCGTGGCCGAATGACGTGTCCAGGGGCACTCTCATCGCGCGCGCGTTCCGCGCGAAGCGACCCGATGAGTCACACCGTGCACGCTTGCGCGTTGAAATCGGACGCCTGCGCTCATTGCTCCGCGAGATAGCCGCTGTGAGCGCGACGGAGTCAGGTTTTGCGCTCATGCCCCACCGTGCGAGCGAGGTCGTCGTGCTGGCACGCCCCGTCGAAGAAGAGCATGCCGCAGTGTTGGCTTTTCTTGCCGACGGCGAGTCGTGGTCCAGCTCGGCCCTGGCGCTCGCACTTGGAGCCAGCCAGCGAACCGTGCAGCGAGCTCTCGACGCACTGGCGTTGGCGGGCAAAGTACAGTCGTTCGGCCGCGCGCGGGCGCGCCGCTGGATGACTCCACCGTTGCCGGGATTCGCGACGACTTTGTTACTCCCTTCGCCGCTGCCCAGCGATTAGGATAGGCCCATGAATCGGCGAGCTGAAATCCTGCGCGAGTACGGGCCCTTTCCCGGGGTGGACCGTGTCAATGGCGTCAGCCATGACGGCCAGCAGGTCTGGTTGGCCAGTGGTGCAAAGCTGTGCGCCCTCGATCCGCAAAGTGGGGAGCTGCTGCGCTCGATCGATGTGGCCTCGCACGCAGGCACGGCGTTCGATGGCCAGCACCTGTTTCAGATTGCCGAGGATCGCATCCAGAAGATCGATCCCCAGACCGGCCGTGTGTTGGCCACGATTCCCGCGCCCGGCGGCGGTGGAGACTCCGGGCTCGCCTGGGCGGAGGGAACGCTGTGGGTCGGGGAATATCGAGCCCGGAAGATTCATCAGGTGGATCCGCGGACCGGGGCGGTGCTGCGTACGATCGAGTCCAACCGCTTTGTCACTGGAGTGACGTGGGTCGAGGGCGAGCTGTGGCATGCCACGTGGGAAGGCGAAGAGAGCGAGCTGCGACGAGTGGATCCTCGCACGGGCAAGGTGCTGGAGAGTCTGCAGATGCCGGCCGGTACCGGCGTATCGGGTCTGGAGTCGGATGGTGCCGATCAGTTCTTCTGCGGCGGTGGCAGCAGCGGCAAGGTGCGAGTCGTACGCCGTCCGCGGCGAGCGCGCCGGTCCGCTGGGCGCGACAAGCCGCAGGGATGTTGATCCCTCGATCCAAGCGGCCGTGATCAGGGCGTCCCCTTGCGCTGAATCCGCTGCCACCAGGTGATGAGGCCGGTCACGACGAGCACCGCCGGGAGCAGCCCGAGAGCAGCCCACAACACTTCGATTCCGCGACCGAACGCTCTGCCGAAGTGCAGTCGTACGATCGCGGCAATGGCATCGTCGACCGAGAGTGAGGGCACGCCTGCCTGGTCGATGAAGTCGGCGACCGCGTTGAAGGGGCGCGGAAACGCAAAGTAGATTCCCGTCACCGTCCACAGCAGCACCAGCAGCAGCAGCCAGAACCCGAGCGCCCCATGCAGCTCGCGCAGCAGGCGCGGCAGCGGGGCATGGGTCCTCACCGTCATCGCTCGCCACAGGTGACGCTTGCCGGGCCACCAGACGATGACACCACTCAGGGCCAACAGGCTCACGGCAATCGCAAGGACGCCGTTGATGAGGAGCCCGGTCTGCCCGCCGCCCAGATGATCATGAAAGGCCGCGAGCGAGGTCACGAAGCCCGGCTCGCAGCCGATGGCATCCGCAAGGTCCTCTCCCGTATACGGGTCGAAGAGGCGATCCAGCTGCACACCGCGGCCGGAGAACAGGACCTCCACGGGAGCATCCGCGGCCCGGGCGCTGCGAATGGTGATGCGGCTCGGATCGAAGCGTGGGTAACGTGCATGCGCTTTTGACGTCAGCTCGGCTGTCGAGAGCCGCTGCGGCCCTACGTGCACCGTCACGGCGGGAGGGCAGAGAGTCTTGTCGAGATCGCGCCTGAAAACGATCGCGCTGCCGGACACGCAGATCACCAGGATGTAGAGCGCAAGGACGACTCCGCTCCACAGGTGCACCTGGAAGAAGGCTCGCCGCACGTCTCTAGTGCCTGCACTTCGATGGTCTGCGAATCTGCTGCGGCATGCGGCGGAGTCTCCCGTGGGTTGCGCTCTTTCCAGTGTAACGCCCGGAGCATTTCGCTGTGGAGGATAGGCTAGCACTGCCACCACCCGCTCGGCCCGGTGCTCTCATGATGCGCGTGCTCGCATCAGCCGGATCATCCGCACAGTGGCGTTGCGCCCGCCGAATCGGCCGCCCGCCCGTTCCGCAAGGTATGGCAAATGAGAGAAGATAGGCGCGTTGCCATTACAACATGCGACCGGAAGGGGGACTCCCGATGATCAGGAACCGCACGCTGTTGCTGAGTGCTGTCGTGCTCGTCTGCGGCATGGCGCAGGCGGCTGGCAAAGCGCCCGCGCCGAAGACCTGCGACCGCGACTGCCTCGAGGCACTTGCCGACAACTACATCGCGGCGCTGGTCGCCCACGATCCGCACAAGGTGCCGTTGGCCGCAAATATCAAGTTCGTCGAGAACGCGAAGCGCATCGCTCCCGGTGAGGGTCTGTGGAAGTCGGCAACGGCGGCTCCGACCGATTTCAAGATCGTGGTGCCCGACCCGTATTCGCAGGAAGTCGGCGGCATGGTGATGATGCAGGCGGACGGCAAGCCCGCACAGGTCGGTTTCCGGCTGAAGCTCGCCGACGGCAAGATCACCGAGGCCGAACACATGATCGCGGTGCCGCGCGAGGCGTTCATGGCCAATCTGCAGAAACCGCGTCCGGCGATCCTGATGGACGTGCCCTACGAATACCGGGACTCACGCGGCCGCCTGGTCCACATGGCCAAGTCGTACTACGACGCCCTCGATGATAACAACGGCTCACTCGCGCCTTTCGCACCCGACTGTGAGCGGCACGAGAACGGCATACGGACGGCACCCTCCGGCGGCGTCGCGACCGGGCCCACCATCCCAGGCGGACCCGTCCGTCCGCCAAGCCTCGTCGGCATGCAGGACTGCACCAGCCAGATCAACTCCGGCACCTTTCAGTACATCA
Organism: uncultured Steroidobacteraceae bacterium; assembly: GCA_964563075.1. Lineage (GTDB taxonomy): Bacteria > Pseudomonadota > Gammaproteobacteria > Steroidobacterales > Steroidobacteraceae > 13-2-20CM-66-19. Next base: position 12,020 of record CAZLYG010000055.1, read on the forward strand.
CGGTGATCGACGACCGCCGGGTCGAGGTTGCCGACGAGCAGACGGGTCTCGCGCTGGGCTTCTCGCACTTCCATCATGCGATGACGCAGAAGGAGTTCAAGATCCTCAATGACCCCAGTCGCGACGTGGTCAAGATGGACTACAAGCCGTTCGACCTGCCGGCCATGCACATCTTCAAGATCTGGGGCGGCCAGATCCACGAGATCGAGGCGATGGGCTTCACGGCTCCCTACAACTCGCCGACCGGCTGGGAGTGACCCGCAGCGGGTGCGCGGCCGCACCTGCCATGGCGCCACTGAGCTGTCGCGCCAGTCAGTTTTTCTGGCGCTGGTCGCCGCGTCATCGTCCTTGCCGAGGCGATCGCGTCGGACGCAGTATGAACTCCCCGGCGACGTTGGCAGTCAAGCCGTTCGGGCGCTGCAGCTTGTAGCGAGTGAAGTCCTTGTCACGCTCGAACATCACCACGGTGAGCGGCGCAAGGGAGCGGAGGTCCATGTGCAGGATATCCGCGGTGGCCAGGATGAACTGGTCGAATTGCCGCATCCAGTCGGCCGCCGCGGTGTTATCCAGCCGCGTCAACAGGCGATAGTGGGGCGCCGCCCGACGGGCTGCAAGGAAGCGCCAGAGAGTTGGTTCCGCGAGCCAGGCAGAGGCCGTGGCTTTGGCCGATCCGGGACCGACAGGAGTACAATCCCTGGGGTCCCGCATGCCGCTGCGCTTTGTCCATTAAGACCACGTGCGGCTGACGGGCGATTCCCGCCAGCTAAGGGAGGCTACGCGTGAAGTACCTGCCCCTCATATGGGCCGGATTGCTGCGCAAGAAGAGCCGCGCGATCCTGATGCTTCTGCAGATCGCGAGCGCGTTCCTGCTGTTTGGACTTCTGCAGGGGCTGAACTCCGGTGTCAAGCAGGCGATCGCCAAGACCCACGCCGACCGGCTGTACGTGACCAGCAACGTCTCGCTCGGCGACACGCTGCCGATCAGCCTGCTGCCGCGGATCAGGCAGGTCCCGGGTGTCAAGGAAGTCACGCCGCTGACACAGTTTGGCGGCCAGTATCAACACCCGGGACAGAATATCCCGATATCCGCCGTCGATGTCGGGTCCATCTTCAAGATCTTCTCCGAGTATGTCGTCGACCCGGCGCAGGTCGCGGCGCTGAAGGCCGATCGCACCGGCGGCATCCTCGGCTCCGCGGCCGCAAGGCGCTACGGGCTGAAAGTCGGCGACCGGCTCACGTTGGCTGGCCCGCCGCGCAAGGACAACTCCAATTCCTGGACATTCGACATCGTGGGCATTTTCGACGTGCCGGACAACGACCCCGGTCAGATCATCGTGAACTATGACTATGTGAACGAGGCGCGGTTTGCGGGCCAGGATACGGCGATCGTATACGTCGTGCTTGCGGACAGCGTTGCGCGTGCGGGTGAGGTCGGCCTGGCGATTGACAACGCATTTGCGAATTCTTCGCACGAGACGCGCACGCAGTCGGAAGGGGACCTGCTGGCATCGCAGATCCGCCGTGTCGCGGACCTCGACTTCATCGTGCGCGGCATCATCGGTGCGGTGTTTTTTGGCCTGCTGTTTGCGACCAGTGCCCTGATGATGCAATCCATTCGCGAGCGTACCGCCGAGCTGGCCGTCCTGAAGACGGTTGGCTTCGCCGACGGCCTGGTCATGACGCTGATCCTGGCCGAGGCGATCATGTTTTGCCTGTTCTCCGCCGCCATTGGCCTGGGTATCGCATCGCTGCTGCTTCCCAAAGCCCGTGCGCTGATCGGCATTGCCACGATGCCGACAATCGTCCTGATCGCCGGCGCGGGTTTCGCAGTGTTGCTGGCGCTGATCGGCAGTGCGGTGCCTGCCTGGCGCGGCCTGAGGCTGCAGGTCGCTGCGGCTCTCGCAGACCGGTAGGGGGAACAGTACGTGACGTACCTACGGCAGACTCTTGCACTCACCCGTGCCGGACTTGCGAGCATCAGGCAACGACGTGGCTCTTCACTCGTGACCGTGGTCGGCGTCACAACGGCGGTCGGGGTGCTCGTATCGCTGCTGGCCGTCGGCAAGGGCGCAGAGATCTTCACCGGCCAGAATGCCGCCAACGGTCGCAGCACCGCGGTGGTTCTCAGTCGCGGCACGGGAAACGCTCTGCAGAGCGTCATCAAGCGTGAGGATCTCGCTGTCATCGAGAGCGCACCGGGTGTCAGGAGGACGGACGGCAAGCCGTGGGTGGTGGCAACGACCGTGGTGAGCGTCGATGCCATCAAGAAGGACGGCAAGCGGAGCAACACGTTCCTCGCCGGGTTCTCTCCCGGAGTGTTCGTCGCCCAGTCCTATATCAAGTTCGTCGCGGGCCGGCAGTACCGCCCCGGATTGCACGAGCTGACCGTGCCCGAGCCGATAACGAAGCAGTACAAGAACATGCAGCTCGGCAGCCATCTCAACCTGCGCGGTACGGAATGGACCATCGTGGGTGTGTTCGCGGGTCTGGACACCATCGGCGACAGTGCGCTGCGAGCCGACGCCGAGACGGTCATGTCCGCCTTCGGGCTCAACGCCTACCAGATCGCCACGGTGACCCTGACCTCGGACGCAGCGTTCCAGGGGTTCAAGGACGCCATCGTCAACAACCCGGCGGTCGCCCTGGATGTGAAAACCGGGGCGCAATACAACAAGGACCAGTTCGGGCAGCTCACGACGCTGGTCGATTTCGTCGCCTACTTTATCGGTGCCGTCATGGGGAGCGGTGCCGTTTTCGGAGCGCTGAACAGTCTTTACGCCTCGGTAGACGCCAGACGCCGCGAGCTGGCGACCCTCCGCGCCATCGGGTTCAGCAGCGGACCCATCGTCATCTCTGTGCTCCTGGAGGGCATCGTGCTCGCGCTTCCCGGTGCGCTGCTGGGTGCGCTCATTGCCTGGTACGCCTTCAGTGGCAACGCCGTGGACGTGCAGGGTCTCGTCTTCAAGCTCACCGTCACCTCGGCCCTCGTCGTCAACGGCATCATCTGGGCGGTGGCGATCGGCTTGATCGGCGCATCCCTGCCCGCTATGCGTGCCGCTCAAGTACCGGTTGCAACGGCCTTGCGCGCGAGCTGACTCAGGCTATCTCCGCCTCGACGATCGAGGTCGAAACGCTTGCAGGGATTACGCGGGCGAGGCGCATGCTGGCGCCGGAGATGACCCTGCTCCATTCCTCGAGGGTGCGCTCGCGCCCCGTGGTCATCACGAGCATTTCGATGTCCAGATCGAGGAGAAAGTTGTCGCGCGCGTCGGGCTGCACGACCCCCTCGAGGATCAGCACTTTTGCGGTGCGCGGAGCGTTGGACCTGATGTTCTGCAGGATGGCGACCGACTCCTCGTCCGACCAGTCGTGCAGCACGGCCATCAACAGATAGGCATCACAGGCCGGTATCGGGTTACTGAAGAAGTCTCCGCCAACGTAGTCGATGCGGGGATTGGAGTGGCTGCGTGCACGCTCGATGGCCTGTGGCAGGTCGAACAGGACACCGCGAGCCTGAGGTGCACGCTCGAGCACTGCCTGCAACAAATGTCCGAGCCCGCCGCCGATGTCGCCGATCGTCCGGAAGCCGCTGAAGTCGTATGCCGCAACGATCGGCCCGATCTGCGTGGATGATTTGCCGGCCATTGCTTCGTGAAACAGTCGAGCCTCTTCGGGGTGAGTGCTCAGATAGCTGAACATGCCACCCTCGGCGAGCTGCGAGATGCCCGATTTGCCGGTACGGAGCCCCACATCGAGCTCGCGATAGGCGTCCCAGTGCACCTTGAGCCCCATCATGCGGGCGAGCGACCGCATCGACCCGGGGACTTCGCTGCGCAGAAGCCGCGATGCTTCGTTGTGCGCAAAGCGCTTGCCGTCATGTGTGAACACACCGTGATTGGCGAGCGACCTGAGCACGCGATGCAGAGCGCGTGCGTTCACCCCGCTGGGGCGCGCCAACGCCTCGGCAGACTGTGGCTCATCACCGAGGACATCGGCGATGCCCAGTTCGGCCACGACGTGCAGGCAACGGGATGCCCAATAGGCCACGGCGAGACTCTGCACGATCTGCGGCGGCGGTCTGTCTGTGCTCATGCGGGCTCCTCAGATGGGGTGATGGGGATCTTGCCTCGCGCGTGCCCCGTTGGTGGCGCGGCCCACAGGGGTAACTCCGCTGCTCACGCGGTTCGTTCGCGCTCGACCAGCACGCGGCGCAGGATCTTGCCCGAGGGGGACTTGGGGATCGTACTGACGAGTTCAACACTCTTCAGCCGCTTGTAGTGTGCCACCTGCGCGTGAA
>CAZLYG010000056.1:0-13706 GCA_964563075.1 uncultured Steroidobacteraceae bacterium
TGCAGACGGCGGTTGGCGGCAGTGAGCTTGTCGCGGTCGGCGCGGACGGCATCACTCTCCAGCCTGCTGTTTTCCGCCTTCACCGTCAAAATGTCGTCGATTTGCTGCAGTTCCACGAATGCCAGCGCCCGTTCACCCGCCAGCAGCATCTCCGGGCTGGCCATCAGCTCGCGCAGCAGGCGCTGCGCCCGCGGTTGATCGGTGGCCGGATGCCCCGGGGTCGCCAGCACCAGCGCGAACTTCAGCTCCCGGCTCGGCGTGGGTGCTGTTTCATAGTCTTTTTGCGCGCTGGCGACGATTTCGGCCTGCTCCGCGGGGGCGCTCTGGATCAGTCTCTGCAGCAACTGCATGTAGTCGTTCAGTACCGCGGCCGAGGCGGCCGCGTGATCCACAACCGGCGCCGGCTCATGCTGCTCGCGAGGCGCGAACGGAGTGGCGCAGGCAGTCACCAGAACCGTCGTGGCGACCGCACAAAATGCGAGAATCGTGACGCGTGTCACACCCGCCCGGAGCGCCCGCTTCGGGCCGGGATCAAGCGGCATGGGCGGGCGCCTTCTGCTCGCCGCCGGCCGCGGCGCTGCGCCGGCGATCGCCGCCGCCGCGGTCGGATGACCCGCGATCGGGTTGATCGTCGCCCATTGCCGTGATCGGCATGGTGATGCGGAAATGCGCGCCGGGAAACTCGCCATCGACGATGTGCACCGTGCCGCCGTGTGCGGAGACGAATTCGAGTACCACCGACAGGCCGATGCCCGTGCCCTTCACCGCCGAATTCTTCGAGGCACGCCCGGTATAGAACGCCTCGAAAATGTGCTCGCGATCCTCCTGCGGGATACCCGGGCCGTTGTCGGCAACATCCAACAGGAGCTGCTCTCCCTGAGGCGCCGCCCGCAGGTGGATGGTCCCGCCCTTGGGCGAGTACTTGACTGCATTCGACACGAGGTTCTCGAGAATCAACCGCATCTTGCTCCGATCCGCCACCAGGGTGATGTCGGCCACTTTCACGTCGAGGCGAACACGCTGTGACAGCAGCGTGAGCTGTTGGTTCTCCAGAACCTGCTTGACCACCGGCCGCAGCCGGAACTCGCTCCTCTCCAGGCCGACGCTGGAGGTCTGCCAGGCGCTGAAGGAGAGCAGGTTCTCGATCATGCGCTGCAGCTTGATGCCGTTGTCGCGCAGGATGCCGGCGACCTCGCGCTGGTTGGAGTCGAGCTCCCCGACCGCCCCGTCCATCAGCAGCTCCGTGCCTTCGCGGATATTGGCCAGCGGAGTCTTCAGCTCGTGCGACATGTGGCGCAGGAAGCGATTGCGCTCGTGTGCCAGATCCAGCAGCCGCTGCCGCAGCCATTCGAGCTGGCCGCCCAGTCGCTCCAGGTCATGTGGACCTGAGACCGCAATCTGGTTGGAGAACGTTCCCTCACCGAGCTCGCTGATCGCGCGGTCGAGCTGGCGCAGGGGCCGGCCCACGGCGAAGGTGAGAGCGAAAATGAGCACGATCGTCACCGGCACCAGCAGGCCGGACTGCCATAACAGGCGGCGGCGCGACTCCAACGTCTGCTCCTCCAGCGCTGCCACCTCCGAGTCGACCTGTGCGTTGGCTTGAGCGGTGATGCGGTCCGCGAGAGCGCCCAGATCCGTGAAGCTCCTCGAAAGCTCCGCCGAGCGCGCGACACTCGCTCCGCTGGGCAGATCCAGCACGGCGGTGCGAATCTGACCCTCCAGCCGGGCGAATTCCGTGAGCGTCAGGTGAGCGGCGGGATTATTCATGTGACGATCGAGCTGCTCGCGCTTGGCGGTCAGCTCATCGTCCTGGCGGCGATAGTCGTCCAGGAAGGACACCTTGTTGAGCACGCCGTAGAGCAGGGCGGTGCGCTCGAGGGAGGCAATCTGGCTGACCAGCTCCTGACTGGCACGCGCCGCGGCCACTCCCTCGATGGTGATCTTGTGGCTGGTATCAGCCATTTTGCGGATCTGCAGGGCCGCGTTGAACAGGGCGAGCAGCAACGGGAAGGCGATCAGCGCCAGGCCGAGTAGCATCAATCCGCTCAATGACTTGGGGCGTGGCCACTGCATGGCGCGCATTCTACCCTGTCATTCGGCCGGCAAAAGTCGCCGACGGCCCAAAAAGGCGTGGGCCACCGCCAGGTCCGGCGCAGCCGCCTAGGCCCAAGGCTCGCGCTGCAAGCGCTGCTCCCACTGAAATGCCGTCCGCACGATGGTATCCAGGTCATCCAGCCGAGGCTGCCACGACAGCTGCGCGCGGATGCGCTCGGCGCGGGCCACTATGGCGGGCGGGTCCCCGGCACGGCGTGGCTCCTCACGAATGCTCAGGTGCCGTCCGCTGACTCGCTCGACGCTGGCCAACACTTCTCTAACGCTGTAGCCGTGACCGTAGCCGACGTTCACTACTGCCGAGGCGTTACCTTTGCGCAGATAATCGAGCGCGTCCAGATGCGCGCGCGCCAGATCCTCGACGTGGATGTAGTCACGGACACCCGTGCCGTCGGGCGTGGCGTAGTCGGTCCCGTAAATCGAGACGTGGGGGCGTTTACCAAGGGCCGCCTCGCACGCCACCTTGATGAGGTGTGTCGCGGCGCGGGATGCCTGTCCCACGCGACATTCCTGGTCGGCTCCGGCTACGTTGAAGTAGCGCAGGGCGACGTACCGCAATGAAGAGGACGCCGCAACATCCCGCAGCATCCACTCCGACATCAGCTTCGAGGTGCCATACGCATTGATCGGAACAGTGGCCGCCGTCTCCGCGGCATACATTTCGGAGAGGATGCCGTAGACGGCCGCGGTGGAGGAAAAGACGAACTGCTGAACCCCGGCGGCCACACAGCACTCCAGGAGGTTGCGCGTGCCGCAGGTGTTGTTCCCATAGTACTTGAGGGGGTTGGAGACGGACTCGGGTACGACGGTATGCGCCGCGAAATGCATCACCGTGCCGACAGAGTGGTCCTGGAGCACGTGCAGCACCTTTTCACGATCTCCGACGTTACCCACGACGAGAGGGGCGTCGAGCACGGCCTGCCGGAAGCCGGTCGACAGATCATCCAGCACGACCACGCGCTCACCGCGGGCACGCAGCTGCAGAACGACGTGGCTTCCGATGTAGCCGGCGCCGCCGGTGACCAGTATCGCGGGTCGATTCATGAGGCCCTCAATTGTGAGAGGATTCTGCATAAGTTCTTGGTAAGGCGATGATAAACAAAACGTCTGAGACCGATGTGACACCCTTCACCGGCTTGTCACCGGATGTCGTGCTGGACGCGGCGGCTTCGGTGGGTCTGGATGTGGACGGTCGGCTGTTTGCACTCAACAGCTATGAGAATCGCGTGTACCAGCTCGGAAGTTCCAATGGCGCGCTGGTGCTGAAGTTCTACCGTCCGGGGCGTTGGAGCGATGAGCAGATCATCGAAGAGCACACGCTCACGGCCGAGCTGGCCACGGCCGAGCTTCCGGTAGCGGCCCCGGTGGTGAGGGAAGGGCGGACGCTATTCGATTTCAGCGGATTCCGCTTTGCCGCTTTTCCCTGGATGCGGGGTCGTGCGCCGGAGCTCGATGCCCTGGAGGCGCGGGAGATCCTGGGGCGCAGCCTGGCGCGGGTCCATCAGGTTGGGGCCACGCGGCCATTTCGCGTTCGCCCGCGGCTCGGACTGCAGCGCCTCGGCTTCGATGCGCGCGAGCAGGTGTTGAGCGGGACGCTGCTACCGGACCGCGTGGCTGAGCGCTATGCACATGCGAGTGCCGCTCTGCTCGAGCGCATCGGGCAAGCGCTCGAGGAGGCAGGACCCGTCCGGGAAATCCGCATCCACGGCGACTGCCACATGGGCAATCTGTTGTGGAACGAGCAGGGCCCGGTGTTCGTGGATCTGGATGACTGTGCGATGGGACCGCGCGTCCAGGATCTGTGGATGCTGTTATCAGGAAGCCCCGCCGATCAGCAGCGCCAGTGGAGCGAGATCGTCGCGGGTTACCAGCAGTTTGCCGACTTCGATTTCCGGGAGATGCGGCTCGTAGAGCCGCTGCGTGCGTTGCGCATGCTGCATCATGGGGCCTGGGTCTCGCATCGCTGGGCCGATCCGGCGTTCCCGCGCGCCTTTCCCTGGTTCGGGGAGGAGCGCTACTGGGACAGCTACGTGGCCGACCTGCGTGAACAGATGAATGCCATCGAGGAGCCGCCACTGTTGCTCTGACGGTGCCTATGCCTGGAAATGCGACAGGGCGCGCGCGCCGGGCGCCCAGGACACGTTATTGTGCCCGCGACGCCTGCGGAGGATGTGCCGGATATGCTTGAGACCTTGCGGAAGTGTGCTCTTGGCTGGTTGTTCGGCACTCTGGCGCTGGCCGGTCTGGGCGCCTGCAGCTCCGGCGACCACGCGGACGGCAGCGCGGCGTTGATCCATCTCAAGGTGGCGAAAACGCCCCGGCCGCAGGCCAAGGCTGCAGATCCCACGGCCAACATGGATGCCGCTGTGGCCACCATGAAGGGGCCTGCGGGTGTCAACGTGAAGTTCCAGCTCGGCGCGCGGCCGGAGCCTGGCCAGCCCCTGGCGGTGGATTTCGCTCTGATCCCCGACGCGAGCATTGCCTCACTTTCGGCGAAGTTCGACGTTGATGACGGCCTGAAGCTGCTCAACGGGGATCAGATACCGCCCATCGACAAGCCGGCACCCGGTGTCCCCATCCGCCACTCCGTGACCGTGGTTCCCGGCAAGGACGGCATCTACACGATGACGGTGTCCCTCATGGTCACGGCGGCGGGGGATGACCCGCGGCTGCACACTTTTGCGGTTCCGATCATCTCCGGCGATGGGGTTCCCCCCGTTCGCCGCACACACTGAGCCGCCTCCGCAGGGCGTCCGCCTTACGCTGAGCCGTAGCGCGACGCCCATCACGGCAAAACCCCGGTTGCTTCTGAATGATCGGGACTGGGGCCCTCGCCCTCCGTTATGTCAAATTCTCAGACCATCCGGACCCTCGACGTCACGGCGACGCAGCCCAGCCCGGGCACCACGACGACCCTCGTCCGGGCCGATCAGCGAGCCGGCGCAGAGGACGAATCCAACCTCCATCCGCAGCTGCGGGCGCAGCTGAAGGAGGTCCGGCTGCGCACGGGTGCGCCCGCTGCGGGCTTTGCCGGAGCTACCCGGGCCGAGCCCTCGAGTGCCGAGCTCGCCATGCTGCTGCAGCTGGTGAGCGCCCAGTACCAGGCCGTCGAGGACGAGCGACGCGGCATCGTCCAATCCATGAGGCTGATGGCGGACGAGGCCCGCGCCCTGGCACACGAGGCCCGGGAACAGAGCTCCGGGCATCTGCAGGTCATCCTCGACCACATCAAAGACGTCGTCCTGACCGTGGATGAGGAAGGGGTCATCCAGACTCTCAACCCCACCGGCGAGCGCGTCTTCGGGTACATCGAGGCCGAAGTCATCGGTCAGCGCATCGATCTGCTGATTCCCAAGATCGCCACTCACGAGAGCATCGCGCAGGCGCTGCAGCGCCTGGCGGCCAGCTCGGGCGATACGCACCTGGACCTGGCCGGGCGCGAGTCCTGGGGCAAGCGCAAGAACAGCGATTTCTTTCCCGCCGAAATCGCCGTCAGCAAGGCGCCCCTGTCGCGCCGCGAAATGTTCATCGTCTGCCTGCGCGATGTGACCGAGCGGCGCGAGTCGGAACAGGCGATGCGCGAGAGCGAGGCCCGGTATCGCCTGCTGGTCGATCATGCTCCCGAGGCGATCGTGGTGTTCGATGCGGACGAGGGTCGTTTCGTCGACGCCAACCAGAACGCGGAACGGCTCTTCGGCCTCGAACGCAACCAACTGCTGCAGGTCGGCCCGGTAGAGCTCAGTCCGCCCACTCAGCCGGACGGCAGCTCCTCATCACAGAGCGCGCGCGGGCACACGCAGGCCGCGCTCGAGGGCAAGGGGCAAGTGCACGAATGGCTGTTCCGGGACGCCTTCGGCAAGCAGATCATCTGCGAGGTCCGGCTCGTGCGCCTGCCGAGCGGCAGCCGGCGGCTGATCCGCGGCAGCATTGCTGACATCTCCGAGCGCAAGCGCAATGAGCGGGTGGCTGCTGCGGAGCGGCAGGTGTTTGCGCAGCTGAGCGGCAATGCTTCGCTGCCGGAGGTGTTGGGGTCCATCACACGGCTGATCGAGTCCGTGGGTATCGGTACCGTCGCCTCGATCAGTGTGCTCGCGGACCATGGCCAGGCATTTGCTTATGCGGTCGCCCCGCACCTGCCGGAGGGGCTCCGGGCGGCTCTGGAGCATTCCGACATAGACATCCGCAACGGCTCCTGCGCCGCGGCTGTCTATCTGGGCAGACAGGTGCTCGTGGCCGATGTCGGGAAGGACCCGTTCTGGGCCCAGTGCCGCGAGCTGGCTCTGGCGGCCGGGCTGCGCGCGGCCTGGTCGACACCGATCAAGGCTTCCGGCGGCCAGCTCCTCGGGAGCATGGGGGTTTATCGGGGCGAGGTGGGCCTGCCGACCCGCCGGGAATCCGAGATCATGGCCCATGCGGCGCAATTGACCGGCATCGCCATCGAGCGGCGCCTGGCCGAGCAGGCGTTGCGCGCCAGCGAAGCGAAGTTCCGGGGCTTGTTCGAGAGCATCGCCGAAGGGGTCTACCAGAGCCGGCGGGACGGACGGCTGCAGTCGGTGAATCCGGCTTTCGTCGCCATGCTGGGCTACGCGACGGCCGAGGAACTCTACGCACTGCCAAGCGTTGTTGCGCTTTACTGGGACCCCGCGGACCGGGCCGATTTCATGCGACGGATAGAGGCCGAAGGTGAGATCCGCAATGCCGAGTTCGTCATGCGCCGGCGCGACGGGCAACAGGTGGTAATCCTGGAGAATGCCCGAGCCGTGCGCGATGCTTCCGACCGCATAGCAGGTTACGAGGGAACCATTGCCAACATCACGGAACGCAAGCGCGCCGAACAGGCTGTATTCGCCGAGAAGGAGCGGGCGCAGGTGACGCTCCAATCCATCGGCGATGCGGTGATCAGCACCGATGCCGAAGGGCGCATCGAGTACATCAATCCCATCGCCGAGAGTCTGACGGCCTGGAGTCTGGACGAGGCACGCGGCCGCCCGCTGGGCGATGTGCTGAACCTCGTCAACGAGATCACGCGCGAGCCGATCGAGAATCCCCTGATGTGCGCGCTCGGACGCAGCGAAGCGGGCGTGACCGCGGATCATTCGGTGCTCATCACCCGCTCCGGCCAGGAGGTTGCGATCCAGGAGTCTGCGGCACCCATCTGCGACCGCCAGGGGCAGGTGATCGGTGCGGTCATCGTGTTCCACGATGTCACCAAGGAGCGTCGCCTGAAGCGCGCGCTGTCCTATCAGGCCAGCCACGATGCGCTCACCGGCCTGATCAATCGGCGTGAATTCGACAATCGCCTGCATGCGGCGGTGCTCAGTGCGCAGCGCGGCGAAGGCACCTGCGCGCTGCTGTACATCGACCTGGACCAGTTCAAGGTCGTCAATGACACCTGCGGGCATCAGGCCGGCGACCGGCTGCTGCGCGATGTGACCGGGCTGTTGCAGCAGCGGGTGCGCGCCTCCGACACGATCGCGCGCCTGGGCGGGGATGAGTTCGGCGTGCTGCTGGAAGGCTGCACGCTCGAGCAGTCGACTCGAATTGCAGAGGGCGTGCGTCAGGCGATTCGTGACTACCGGTTCGTGTGGGGCTCCAACACCCTGTCGGTGGGCGCCAGCGTCGGGGTCGTGCAGATAAAGTCCGACACGGAAAGCGTCGCGGCCGTCATGAGTGCTGCCGACATCGCTTGTTACGCCGCCAAGGACGAAGGACGCAATCGCATCCATGTGTACGAGCAGGACGGTGTCTCTCATCGCCATCGCGAGATGCACTGGGTGGCGCGCGTCACCCGTGCCGCCGAGGAGAACCGGCTCGAGCTGTTCTACCAGCCCATCGTTCCCATTGGGACCCCGAAGGGGGAAGGGCTTCATGAGCTCACGGTGAGGCTGCGCGATGACGACGGCCAGCTCGTACCGCCGAGCGAGTTCATCCCCGCCGCAGAGCGTTACAACGTCATGTCGGTCATCGACCGGTGGGTCGTGACACGCGCGGTCGAGCTGCTGCGCGCACGCCGCGGCGGCGGCGCTCTGGTCGCCGTGAACTTGTCCGGCACCTCTCTCAATGAGCAGTCATTCATGGAGTACGTCCTGCAAAGCGTGGGCGAGCCCGCCATCGCGCGGGCGCTGTGTTTCGAGATCACCGAGACCGCGGCTGTAACCAATCTCTCGAACGCCATCTACTTCATGCGTGAGCTGAAGGCTCGCGGCTGCAAGTTCTCCCTCGATGACTTCGGCACCGGTCTGTCGTCGTTCATGTACCTGAAAACCCTGCCGGTGGACTTCCTGAAGATCGACGGGCAGTTCATCAGCCAGGTAGCGCAGGACCCCGTCGATCGCAGCATGGTCGAGGCCATCAGCAAAGTCGGCCGGGCGCTGGGGATTGCCACTATCGCCGAATGCGTGGAGAACCAGCTGGTCCTCGATGAACTGCAACGCATCGGCGTGGACTTCGCCCAAGGCTTCTTCATTGCCCATCCACGGCCGATCAGCGGACTGGCGCCCGAGCTGGGCGTCTGACGGGTAGACTAGCGGCTCGGAGTAGACACGGGCAGTCACCGTGAGCACCTCAGAGCCACCCTTCACCGTCGGCATCGAAGAAGAATATCTGCTGGTAGACCTGCATTCTCGTGACGTCGACGAGAATCCACCGCACGAGCTGCTCCGCGAGTGCACGGAGCGCGGCAACGGCCAGATCAGTCCGGAGTTCCTGCGCTCGCAGCTGGAAGTGAGCACCCGTGTCTGCCACTCCATCTCGGAGGCACGCGCGGACCTCTCGCGTCTGCGCGGGATGATCGTAGAGCTCTCCGGGGCGCATGGCCTGGCGCCGATTGCAGCCTCCACCCATCCCTTTGCGCGCACGCGCCTGCAAATGCCAACGGAGAAAGAGCAGTACTTCGCCCTGGCGCGCGAGATGCAGGGAGCAGCGCGCCGGCTCATGGTCTGCGGCATGCACGTGCACATCGGAGTCGATGATGACGATCTGCGCGTGGATCTGATGAATCAGCTGTCCTACTTCATGCCGCATCTGCTGGCACTGTCGTGCTCGTCGCCGTTCTGGGAGGGTGAGAAGACCGGCCTGATGTCGTTCCGCTCGACGATTTTCAGCTCCCTGCCGCGTACCGGGCTGCCCGAGCGCTTCGCGAGCTACGGCGAGTTCCGCCGCCACCTGGACATGTTGATCCGCAACGGCCTGATCGAGGATACGACCAAGTTGTGGTGGGATGTGCGCCCGAATCCACGCTACCCGACGCTCGAGATCCGGGTCATGGACTGCTGCACGAGCATCGACGACTCGATCAGTCTCGCGGCACTGGCTGTCTGTCTGGCGCGCGCGCTCTATCGCCTGCGCTGTGCCAATCAGAGCTGGCGCCTGTATCCGAACGTGCTCATTGCCGAGAACCGCTGGCGCGCAATGCGATACAGCTTCGATGAGCGGCTGCTGGATCTGGCAAGAGGCGAGCTCGTGCCGTTCCCGCAGATGGCGGAGGAGCTGATCGCCATCGTGGCCGAGGATGCCCGCGCGCTGGGATGCGTACGCGAGGTCGACCATGTCCGAAGCATTCTGGGGCGGGGCACGAGCGCGCATCGTCAAATGACCATCTATGCCAAAGCGCGCGCGGAGGGCGCCAGCGAACGCGAGGCGCTGCAGGCCGTGGTCGATTTTTTGGTGCGCGAGACGGCCCTGGCACCGCGCGACGCCGAGTCCGGCCTTTCCGATGCGGATGTGAGATTTCTCGCCGGATAAGGGACTCCGTTCACCTCCAAGTACTTGACAGCAGCGCCCCCGCGGAGGATGGTAGCGCTACCAATATATTGTCCGCCGCGCGATCAAGGGGGCGCACGGATGCAGCAACATCTGCCGCGTGACTGGCGCGAAGCGATCCTGTTGGGCCGCCTGCTGACGCAGGACGGCCCTACGCCCGTTCTGATCCGCAACGGACGCGTCAGTGACATATCCGCCCTGGCCCCCACGACGGCAGAGTTTGCCGCCGGCTGGCTCGACACCTGGAACTCGCAGCCGCGGCTTGCGGGAGTGGACCTGGGCGATCTGGAGTCCCTCGCCCTAGCCCCCGCCTGGACGACGCAGCGGCCTGCGCTTCCGCGGCTGCTGTCGCCATTGGATCTGCAATGCGTCAAGGCAAGCGGCGTCACATTCGCCATCTCTGCCGTCGAGCGGGTGATCGAAGAGCGCGCCCGTGGGGATGCGAGCCGCGCGCAGGCCGTGCGGGATTCCCTGCAGAGCCGCATCGGCGCCGATATCAGGTCCGTCAAACCCGGATCGCCGGAGGCGGCACGCCTCAAGGAGGCGCTGCTGTCGGATGGCCTGTGGTCGCAGTACCTGGAGGTCGCGATCGGTCCCGATGCGGAAGTGTTCACCAAGGTGCAGGTCCTCTCGTCAGTGGGCTGGGGCGATTGGGTCGGCATCCGCTCCGATTCCGCCTGGAACAACCCGGAGCCGGAGGTGGTGCTCCTGTGCGATACGCGCGGGAGCGCGATCGGCGCCGCGCTCGGTCGCAGTGCGCTGCTGCTCGGCAAGGCAAAGGACAACAACGCCTCGTGCGCCGTCGGCCCATTCGTGCGGCTGTTCGATGACCGGTTCACTCTGGATGACGTGCGTCGCTGCGAAGTCGGCCTCGAGGTGGTGGGCGAGGAGGGGTTCCGACTCTCCGGCCGCAGCTCGATGTCGCTCATCAGCCGCGATCCGCTGGAGCTCATCGGCCAGACACTCAGTCGCCACCATCAGTACCCGGACGGCTTTGCACTCTTTCTGGGCACGATGTTCGCCCCGATCGAGGATCGCGATGTCCCCGGACGCGGCTTTACGCACAAGCAGGGCGATGTCGTGCGCGTGTTCAGCGAGCGCCTCGGCGTGCTGGAAAACAAGGTGACCACGTGCGAGGCCGCACCGCCTTGGACGTTCGGATTGTCCGCACTCATGCGAAACCTGGCCGCGCGGGGTCTGCTCGGTTCGGGCGAGTCAACGAGAAAGAGAGTTGAATGAACGATACCGCGTTGCAGACGCACACCGCAGTCTACCCGAGCCTGCGGGGCAAACGAGTGGTTGTTACCGGCGGAGGATCGGGGATCGGCGCCTCGATCGTGGCCGCATTCGCCCGTCAGGGCGCGAATGTCAGCTTTCTGGATATCGCGGTGGACGAATCGCGCGCCCTCGAGCGCTCGCTGGCCAAGGCTGCTTCCCCCGCGCCCCGCTTCTATAACTGTGACCTGCGCGACTTGCAGGCGGTGCACGCGACGTTCGCGCAGATTACCGAGCGCGCCGGACCTCCGCAGATACTCATCAACAACGCGGGGAACGACGATCGGCATCCCTTCGAGAGTGTGACCCCGGATTACTGGGACGACCGCCTTGCCGTGAACTTGCGGCACCTGTTTTTCTGCGCGCAGGCGGTCACGCCAGCGATGAAGGCGGCACACGGCGGCGTCATCGTCAACCTCGGGTCGGTGTCGTGGCACCTGGCTCTTCCGAACCTGACGGCCTACCAGACGGCCAAGGCCGGAATCGAGGGCCTGACCCGCGCCTTGGCGCGCGAGCTGGGGGAACACGGCATCCGCGTCACGTGTATCGTACCCGGCGGGGTGCGTACGCCGCGGCAGACCCGCCTCTGGCACACTCCGGATGAAGAGGCACGCATCCTGGCGCAGCAGTGCCTGAAGTTCCGCGTCGAGCCCGAGGACGTGGCCTCGCTGGCGCTGTTCCTGAGCTCCGATGACGCGCGTGCCTGCACTGCTCATGAATATTTCGTCGATGCGGGGTGGCGCTGAGAGCGCAGGGGGCATCAGGCTCGTAACTACTTTCGTTCGAGGGGGATGGGAATGACCAAAGTGAACACCTCACTGATTGTGGGGTTGACCTTCGTCGCGACGCTCGGCGGCCTGCTGTTCGGCTATGACACGGCGGTCATATCGGGCGCCGTGAGCTCGATCGACGCGTATTTCATCACCCCGCAGCATCTCTCCGAGACGGCAGCGAGCAGTCTCTCGGGCTTTACCATCTCCAGCGCGCTATGGGGATGCGTCCTCGGTGGGCTCATTGCCGGTGGCCTCTCCAACGCCATCGGGCGTCGTGGCGGACTGATTGTCGCGGCGCTGCTCTTCCTGCTGGGCTCCATCGGCTCGGCAGTGCCTGAGCTGGGCTTTGGACCCATTGGCCATATGGGCCCACAGGCGCTCTGGCAGTTCAACTTCTACCGCATCCTCGGGGGAATCGGGGTCGGCATCGCCTCGATGCTCTCGCCTCTGTACATCGCCGAGATTTCCCCCAGCGCGATTCGTGGGAAGCTCGTCTCGTTCAATCAACTGGCGATCGTCGGCGGCATGCTCGTCGTCTACATCGTCAATCGCCTGATCGCCGGCGGGGGAGATGATGCCTGGCTGAAGGCGACCGGCTGGCGTCTGATGCTCGCCTCGGAAGCGATTCCTTCGATTCTCTTTCTCGTGCTCTTGATGTTCGTTCCCGATACGCCTCGATGGTTCGTGCTGAGAGGCCAGAGCGCGCGCGCCCTTGCAGAGCTGCGCAGAGTGACCAGCGAGACGGAAGCTCAGGCGATCGTCACCGACATCGAGCGTACGCTGAAGGAGAAGACCGCTCCGCTGATGTCCTTCGGCGGCCTGGTGCTGTTCGTCGGCATCATGCTCTCGGTGTTTCAGCAGCTGGTGGGCATCAACGCGGTCCTGTACTACGCGCCCCTGATGTTCAGCAACATGGGGGCTTCGACCGACACCGCGCTGATGCAGACGATCGTCGTCGGCGCCGCCAACACGATCTTCACGGTCGTGGCGATCCTCACAGTGGACCGCCTGGGTCGCAAACCGCTGCTGATCATCGGCGCTTTGATCATGGCCGTGTCGATGGTCGCGCTCGGCCTGCTGTTCAACGCCCACGCGGTGAAGCTCGGTGCCCTGATCGCCGTCGTCGCCTACATCGCCGGTTTCGCTCTGTCCTGGGGCCCGGTCGTGTGGGTGTTGCTGTCGGAGATGTTTCCCAATTCCATCAAAGGAACGGCGATGGGGATCGCCGTCGCCGCGCAGTGGGGCGCGAACATACTCGTGTCCTGGACGTTCAAGATCCTGGATGGCAACTCGGTGTTGAACGCCCTGTTCAACCATGGATTTGCCTACTGGATCTACGGTGCCTGCAGCCTCCTGGCCGCCCTGTTCGTCATGTGGTTCGTGCCGGAGACCAAGGGCAAGAGTCTCGAGGCGATCCAGGATTTGTGGCGCCCGGGAGGCGCTCGCCTGCCTGCAAGCGAGGGTGCTCCGGATGAAGTGGCCATGGCGGGCAAGGCGAAATGGCCGGGATGAAGGTGTCCAGATGAACAAGGCAACCGCGCGAACGCAGACGGAAGATCTCAGTCATTACATCGGGGGTGCTCGCGTGAGCGCATCACCGGTGCACGAGAGCGAGAACCCTTCCAACACGGGCGAGATCGTTGCGCGGTTTCCTGATGGCGGTAAGGGCGACGTGGACGCCGCGGTGGACGCGGCACGCAAGGCATTTCCCGGCTGGTCGCAAGCCGTGAGTCTCGTCCCGGGCCTGGCGGGAGGCTTTGAGCTGCTGGGCCCGCTGGCGCGTCT
>CAZLYG010000056.1:13716-16298 GCA_964563075.1 uncultured Steroidobacteraceae bacterium
CGCGGCACGCAAGGCATTTCCCGGCTGGTCGGATGCTTCCCCGGAAGTGCGCTCCGATTGCCTCGACCGGGTCGGGGAAATCATTCTGCGGCGTCGCGAAGAGCTCGGCCGCCTGCTCTCCCGGGAGGAGGGCAAGACACTGCCCGAGGGCATCGGCGAAGTGGGCCGCGCCGGGCGCATCTTCAAGTATTTTGCCGGCGAAGCCCTGCGCCGCCATGGGCAGAACCTCGCTTCCACCCGACCCGGCGTCGACGTGGCGACCTCCCGGGAGGCCGTGGGCGTGTTCGGTCTCATCACGCCGTGGAATTTCCCGATCGCCATTCCGGCGTGGAAATCCGCTCCGGCCCTGGCATTTGGCAACACCGTGGTGATCAAGCCCGCAGGTCCGACGCCGGCGACGGCTGCTGCACTGGCAGATTGTATTTACGAGGCGGGCGTCCCCGCGGGTGTTTTCAACCTTGTGCTCGGCCGCGGTTCGGTGGGCGATGCGATCGTCAAACACCCCGGGGTAGATGGGATCTCATTTACCGGCTCGCAGGCCACAGGCGCGAAGGTGGGCGCCGCGGCGATGGCGCGCCAGGCGCGCGTGCAGATGGAGATGGGTGGCAAGAACCCGCTGGTCGTCCTGGATGATGCGGATCTGGAGCGCGCCGTCACTTGCGCTCTGGATGGCGCTTTCTATTCGACCGGGCAGCGCTGCACGGCTTCCAGCCGACTCATTGTCACGAACGGGATTCACGATCGCTTCGTTGCCGCTCTCGCACAGCGCGCGGCAGGCTTGAAGGTCGGCGATGCGCTCGAGGCCAGCACGCAGATGGGACCGCTTGCGAGCCGCGATCAGATGGAACAGACGCTCTCATACGTCGATATCGCGAAGAAGGAAGGCGCTCGCCTGGTGACCGGCGGCCAGCCGTTGTCGCTGGACAAGCCCGGCTGGTACGTCAGCCCCGCGGTGTTCGCGGATACGACGCCGGGGATGCGGGTCAACAGCGAGGAGATTTTCGGCCCGGTCGCGAGTGTCATCCGGGTGAAGGATTATGACGAGGCGCTGGAGGTTGCCAACGCCGGCGAGTTCGGATTGTCGGCAGGCATCGTGACGACTTCGCTCAAGTACGCGCGCCACTATCAGCGCGCCGTCCGCGCAGGCATGGTGATGGTGAATCTGCCGACCGCCGGAGTCGACTACCACGTGCCGTTCGGCGGGCTGCGGCGCTCCAGCTATGGGGCCCGCGAGCAGGGTTTTGCGGCGGTCGAGTTCTACACGCAGGTGAAGACCGCGTACGTCTGGTCGTAACCTCCGTGCACCGTCCGCTCACCACCACATGTGGGTCCGTTCAATGTTAGCCGGATGGTCGTGACAGTGAGACAAGGGAGCCACAAGCCGGTTCTGCTGGAGGCGGAGCACGTCTGCGCCGTCGGCGCGGAGCTGGGCGAGGGTCCTATCTGGGTACCGCGCGACTCGGCGCTGTGGTTCGTCGATATCAAGGGCGGGTTCGTGCGGCGCTACGAGCCCTCCACGGGCCGCCAGGATAAGTGGCCGGCCCCCTCGAAGCCCGGCTTCGTGATTCCGGTGGCGGGCGGCGGATTCCTGGTCGGGATGAAGTCCGGCCTGCATACCTTCGACCCGCAGTCCGGCACGTTTGCGCATCTGGCCGCGGTCGAGCCGCATGCGCCCGGCAACCGGCTGAACGATGCGAGCGTCGGACCGGATGGTTGCGTCTGGTTCGGCTCGATGGACGATCACGAGTCGAGCCCCACGGGCGTGTTGTATCGCCTGGACGCCCAAGGACGGCAGTCCGCGCTCGATCGGGGATACATCATCACGAACGGCCCCGCATTCAGCCCTGACGGCACGGTGTTCTATCACACCGACACGTTGAGCCGGGTCATCTACGCGTTCGATCATTGCGAGCCTGGCAAACTCTCGGGCAAGCGCGTGTTCGTGCGGATTGCTCCTGCCGATGGCTACCCCGATGGAACTACGGTCGACTCCGAGGGCTGCGTGTGGGTCGCACTGTGGTCCGGCTGGGGAGTCCGCCGCTACTCGCCTGCCGGCGAGCTGCTCACGACCGTGCGCGTCCGCTGTGCCAACGTGACGAAGATCGCCTTCGGCGGCGAGGACGGGTGCACTGCGTTCGCCACGACGGCCTGGAAAGGTCTGTCGGCCGCCGAGCGCGCGGCGCAGCCGCTGGCGGGAGACTTGTTTCGATTCAGAACCGACGTCCCGGGTCTGCCGTGCCGCGAGGCGCGGCTCTCCCGGGGTTGATGCAAGAGCTCGAGGACAGATGGCAGCGATTTACTCAGATCTGCAGGACAAAGTGGTGCTGGTGACGGGCGGAGGATCGGGCATCGGAGAGTCCATCGTCCGTGAGTTCGCGCGCCAGAAGGCGCACGTGGCATTTCTGGACATCGCTGTGCCGCCCTCACGGGCGCTGGTGCAGGCGTTGACCCAGGCAGGCACTCCGGTGCACTTCGAGCCCTGCGACCTGACAGACATCCCGGCTCTCAAGAGCGCCATCGGTGCCGTCAAGTCACGGCTCGGGCCCATCCAGGTCCTGGTCAACAACGCCGCGCACGATGAG
>CAZLYG010000057.1:0-16163 GCA_964563075.1 uncultured Steroidobacteraceae bacterium
GCGTGACGGACCAGTCTTCGGTCATCCGCTTCATCGAAGACAACTGGGAATTGCCGCGGATCGGCAACGGCTCGGCCGATGCGATCGCGGGCTCACTCAACGGACTCTTCGACTTCGACGGACGGCCCGGGAGCAGCCGCTTGATCCTCAATGCGACGACCGGGCAGGCCACGGGGGAGGATGGAGACCGGTAGAGAGGTGGGTGTTTTTGAATGTAGGGCGCGCGCTGCAGGGAAAGCAGCGCGCGCCTGTGTCGGCCCGATAGCCTTGGCCAGCGCAGCGCCCTTCGGCCGGGCGGACGGGCGCAGCCTCGAGCGCCGCCGATTCGGTGAGCCCCTCCACTGCGGCAAGCCGAGCTTGCAGCGGCGTAGGCACGGCCCGTGCTGGCCAGGTGCCTGGGAAGCTTCGTGCAGTCCTACGGCTCGAAGTGGCTGGATGGCAGTCTGCTGCTGATCCCCACCACGGGATTCCTGCCCATCGAGGATCCGCGCATCGCGGGCACAGTTCGCGCGGTGCAGGGTCGCCTTCTCCAGGACGGATGTCATGCGCCACGATCCGGCGGAAGTGGAAACCGGCCTCGCGCACGGCGAGGGCGCATTTCTCGCCTGCAGTGGCTCGCCGACGCGCTGATTCTGCTGGGCCGCCATGACGAAGGAGCCCGGCTCTTCCAACGGTTGCTCAATCTTCGCAGCGATGTCGGTTTGCTATACGATGTCTGCGCCCGCCGCCTGGTGGGAAATTTCCCGCAGGCGTTCTCCCACATCGCGTTGATCAGCACTGCGCAGAACCTGGCGCGGGCCGGGAAACCGGCCGAACAGCGCGCCGGGAGGGCTACACCGGGAGCCTGACGAGCTGACACCTCCGTGCCGGCTGGGCGCAACTCAGCGCCACTGTAGCGATTGCGATGAAATCAAATGGGTGGCATGACATGACCAGAACGATTGGCGAAATGCTGGATAATCCGCAGGAGTTCCAAGCCTGGCTACACGATATTACTGCCTATGTGGCGGTGATTCATGCGGTCGCCAGTACCCAATTTCTGGATGAATGGGACTCCGAGCCGATCTCGCTCGAGGCTCTTGCCGCGCGCACCCAGATAAATCAGGCCCAACTGGGCCGGCTAATCAACATACTGGCTTCGCAGGGAGTTCTCGAAGTCCTCTCAGATGGCTCCATCGGCCACACTCGCCGTTCACACACCCTCCGGTCATTCCGCCCGGCAACCATGGTGCAGCGACTGGCTCTCGAGTCGGGTCTGGACCTCGGCAAGGCGATCCGGATGGGTAAGACGGCTTTCGAGTCTCGTTTCGGAATGCCCGTTTTCGAATTTTTCGCCAAAAACCCCGAGCAGGGGGCCTATTTTGGTGAGCGCATGAGCCAGATAACGCTGCAGGATGAGCCCCTGATCCTCGCACAGCTTCGCTTTCAGCCCTTCCGCCTTGCCGTTGACATCGGAGGCAGCCACGGGACGCTGCTTTCGGGTCTTCTTCCACGCTACCCAGGGGCACATGGCATTGTGTTTGACAGGCCCGATGTGGTCGAACGGGCCGCGGTGCGCTTGCGCGCGATTCCAGAGGGCAGCCGCATTGAAGCCGTCGGTGGTGACTTTTTCAAGTCGGTACCTGCTGGCGGCGACCTCTATTTGATGAAGCAGATTCTCCATGACTGGAGCGACGAGGATTGCATCGCGATCTTGAAATCCGTGCGGCAGGCGATCGCCCCGGATGGCAGGATTGCGATCATCGACCGGTTGCTTCCGGACACCATTTCTCCGGATCCGGCGTTCACGTTCGATATACTCATGATGCTTTGGACTGAAGGCCGGGAGCGTAAGCTGTCCCAAATTCACAGCTTGTTGGCGAGCGCAGGCTTCGCGCCTGGCAGTGTCACGCGCAACCATGGCCGCATGAGCGTGATCGAAGGTGTTCCGGTTTGAAATTACCACCGGGGCGCATGGAGGGAGACGCCTCCGGCGCTATCCTGGTCCTGCTCGAGCTCGAAACTTTACCGCCCGTACATGGATTTTTGGCCGGCCAGCCGGGAAGCCTTCCCGTCTTGTGCCAGGTGCTGCGCATGGAAGGCGGTCAGTTCCGGGCGATTCACGCGGGCGACTGCCTCTTCGATTGCCTTCGCGTGGCAGCGGAGGTATCCGGGCGAAGTGGAGTAGGACCCGGTCGTCGCACGCGGACCGCATACCTGATCTGCCGCAAAGTTGATGCGCTCGTACAGCGCGGCGACGTCAGCGGGTCGGTTGAAACTCAGGTCCGAAAAGTACACCGCGGCGGAGTGTCGCATCTCGTCGCTGCGGGAAGGTGTCGCATGGACAGCGGTCGCCATCGCGACCGCAGCTATGCAGGTCAGCATCGTTGCCTTGAGCGCCATGGTAGTCCCCCTCGATGACACGCCAATCGATCGTCACGCAGCGCTCCGGGTCCCACGCCGGGGCATTGACGTGACGACGGCACTATATCAGCGCGTGGGATGAGGGACTAGCGCGCGAGCGCTCCGGCTGCAGTTATTGCGTGTTTTGCTGGATGCCTCGCCAGCGCGGCGGCAGGGATTGCACCATCGTGGAGCGAATCGTAGCCCTAAAGATGTGCATGCCAATCGTGAGGTGAATGCGTAGTGACACAGCGCACCTCAGTTGCAAGCGTTTCACTTCGCCCGCGCCGCCACTGCGGTCCCGAGCGCCGCCAGCGCCCCGACTCCCTTCACCAACAATCCAACTCCAGACGTCCCGAGAAGCATGTAGGCGATGCGGCGGAAATTGATGTCGGAGAGCAGGCGGTAGAGATAAACGCCAAGCAGCGTGCACGGCAGTACGACCGGCGCGGTGATGGCGAACAGCGACCAGTACGTTCGCCCAAAGGTTTCCGGATGTTGGATCGCAAGCATTGCGATGGACACCAGCTGCAGAGCGAGGATGTAGGGCTGCACGATCGCCCGCGACTCACTCTTCGGCAAACGCTGCAGCCCCGTCCAGACGACGACGGCCGCTCCCGGGAAGGCGGTGAATCCTCCGATGATACCGCCGGCGGCGCCGACCAGTAGTGACGCGACCCAACTGCTGGCGGGTGCCACGCCGAGACCATCCGGCTTGAAGATCGAGTACGCGGCGTACAGAACGAGCAGCGCGCCGAAGACGGTCATCAAGGTCGAAGTCGGCAAGGAGTGCAGTATGGCAAGACCGAAGGGAACCCCGCCGAAGCCCCCCAGCAGGTAGGGCGCCGGTCCGGTGGGCCACCACTGGCGCATCGGCTTCATGTCCGCCTTGAGCTGTCCGATCGACATCAGTTGATTTGCCGTCGAGAGTCCCATCAGCAAGGGAACTCCCAGCTTCGGCGGCAACAGCCACAGCGACAGCGCGCCGATCGCCGAGAATCCGAAGCCGGACAGCCCGCTCATGACGCCGGAGGCTCCGACGATGACGACCAAGGCGACCAGGGTGCCGGGGGAGAACCCGGCGGGAATCACCGACATCAAACTCATGATCTCCCCATCGTCACTGTATGCGGACACAACGCAGATGCGGCCGGCGCGCGGTACCGTGAGCGGCGTTCCTCAGGCGTACGCGAAAGGAAGCTCCGAGGGTGCTGTGTAGGGCAGGTGCAGATAACTCATCGCCCCGGGCGCGGTGTCGTATACCCTCGCAAACGCCGACTGGAATTTCTTCATCTCCGGCGCCGTGCCGACGGTGATGCGCACGTAGTTCGGCATCGCCGCCCACGTGCGGCCGATGTACACTTCTTCTCTCTGCATCAGGGCCGCGAACTCGCGCCCCGGCCGCTCGACATCGACCATGAAGAAGTTGGCCTGGGAGCCGGGATAGTATTTGTAGCCGCTCTTGTCCAGCCACTCCAGGGTCGCCTCGCGAATCTCCTTGTTGACCTTGCGCCGCTGTGGGATCAGGTTCGCGTCCTGGATGGAGGCCAGGCAGGCGAGTGCGGTAGCCATCGAGACCTGGCTGGAGGCTTCGGTGGTGGCGGCCGGACCGAGCTGTGCGAGCTTCGCTTGCAGCTGCGGCTTTGCGATGAGCAGCCCGGCGCGCAGGCCGGCCATGCCGTAGATCTTGGAGAAGGTGCGCGTGATCACGAGATCCTTGTCCGCGACCACCTGGTCGATCATGGGCTCGTGATCGGAGAAGTGGTGATACGCCTCATCGACGATGACGATCGAGCCGGGCGCCTTGTTCTCGAGCAGCCACAGGATGTCCTCCCGGGGAGTCATGGTTCCGGTGGGGTTGTTCGGATTGACGATGTAGTAGACGCCGGGACTGGCGGCCGCCGTGACCATCTTTCTGACATCGTGCGCCCCGCTGGCGCTCAGTGGAACACTGTAGACCTTCGCGTTCACCGCCTGGGCGGCGCGTGGGCCCTGCTCATAGCTGGGGTCGGCCACGACCAGCGGCTTGTCCGGACCGAGGTTGGCTTTGAGCACCAGGTCCAGGGGCGTGCTCGAGCCCGGCCAGAGCGTCACGTATCCCGCCTTCAGGCCGAATTGCGCGCTGAAGGTCTCGAGCAGCTCGCCTTTGGATTCGTGGTGATAGCGTCCGCCCTGGATGGAAGCCTTGGTGATGGCGGCCAGGGCGCCCGCGGAGGGGCCCAGAGGATTCTCGTTCGAGCTGATGATCACCGCGTTGGGGTCTTGATAGCGGGCGATCAGCTCCTGGATATCCTTCTTGCTCGTCGGCTCCCCCGTCAGCGCCCACGCGCTGGGGACTTGACCGAGGACCGGTGCCGCCGCCGCCGCCGTGCCGGCGACCCGTAGGAACGAGCGGCGAGAAACGCGATTGCTGGACAACAACATTGGACTCTCCTTCATCAGGATCTGGTTGCGGTCGGGAAGGGCACTGAGGCGTCGTGTGTCATCGAGAAAGGCGCTGAGCTTCGAACTGCACGCGCATCGACATTAGATCCGGCGGCGTCACGGAAAAAGTGATCTTTTTTCACTGCATGGTTGCATCCAGTTGTTGCGTACCGCGGTTCGACACCGGATGCACTCAAAGCAAACATGATGGCGCGCAAAACCGGTGCGCGCGCTCAGAAGTTGAGCGTCGCGCGTGCGTAGTAGAACCCGCCATCGAAGCCGAACGGCGAGAACGTGTCGTACTTGCCCTGCCCGCCGCTCTGGTAGTACGTACGGTACGCCTGCAGAATCGCCGGGTTGATCTGGTTTGGATACCGGTTGAAGAGATTGTTCGCTCCGATGGCCAGTGTGAGTGCCCTGGTGGCGTGCATGCCGAGCTCCAGGTTCGTAATGGGCGCGGAGGCGATCGTGCTCTGGTAGTAAATGGGCGTTTTCGACGGATTGTTGCCGCCGTCATTGCTCGATTGCGAGCTGCGGCCGTAGAGGATCTCGTGCAGGTCGATGTAGAACGCCGCTGCTTCCCAGCGCGCGCCGAGATTCGCGACCAGTCGCGGAGAGGCGGTGGTCAGATTCGAGAGCGTGGTGGGGCTGAATACCGTCTGGCCGCCGAGTTGTGGCGGCGATGGGATCTGACCCGTCAGAGTGGTGTAGTTGTACGTGCCGGAGATCGACCAGTCGATGTGGCCGATTGCGTAGTCGTCCGCGCTGTTGAGCGCAAGGTCCGCGCCCCGCGTACGCGTATCGATTCCGTTGGTGAACACGACGGCGCTCAGCGTCCCCGTTGCGAGGACGGCGGGGTCGATGCTCAG
Source organism: uncultured Steroidobacteraceae bacterium (assembly GCA_964563075.1). Taxonomy (GTDB): domain Bacteria; phylum Pseudomonadota; class Gammaproteobacteria; order Steroidobacterales; family Steroidobacteraceae; genus 13-2-20CM-66-19. Next base: position 5,676 of record CAZLYG010000057.1, read on the forward strand.
GCCGCTTCCGACGATGGCCGCGTTCACCTGCGCAGCGTTGGGATACGGGGTGCCATTGATCTGTCCGTAGAAGGAGGCGCTTCCGACGATGCGGTTCGTCAGTATGACCTGGTAAGCGTCGAGAGTGGCCGTGAGCGTTGCGGTCGGCTGGAACACCAGGCCCAGGCTGCCGCTCGTGGACTTCTCCGGCTTCAGCCCCGTCCCCAGACCCAACAGCGCGGCAGCGGCACCGTCCGGGGCAAGCTGCGCGGCTGCGCTGGTCGGCGCAACGTTGACGGCCGTGTAGTACTCCTCCGCGAGCGTCGGCGCCCGAAAGCCGGTGCTCACCGTGCCGCGAACCGCCAACGCCGGAACGATGTCCCAGCGCAACGTCAGCTTGCCAACCTTCGCACTGCCGAAGTCGCTGTAGTGTTCGTATCGGCCGGCGATATCGGCTCGAACATTGCCGAAGGACTGGACAGCGAGATCGAGGTAGCCTGCGTAGCTCTTGCGCATGGCGTCGGTCGCCGCGCTGGGCGGGAATCCCGGATAGGATTGGGCGCCCCCGTCGATGTAGGACACCGGGTCGCCGGTCAGGATCTTGTAGCCCTCGCGCCGGTACTCGCCGCCGAAAGCGACGTTCAGGGGCCCGGCGAGACCGATGTCGAAGTCGCGCGCAATGTCGAGGGTCGTCGTTGCCTGAGTGGCGACGAATCGCCCATCGTAGAAGTTCGTCGGCGAAGCGCCGGTGAGCTTGTACAGCTGGGCGTTGATCGAGTTGATGGTGTACGTTCCGAACTGGTCGCTCCCGTAGCCGTAGCCGAGATCCCAGGTCCAATCGTCCACGGCTCCCTTGACGCCCGCATTGAGCTGATAGTCGGTTTCCTTCGCCTGCTCGCGGGGATCGAAGCCGTACGGATACGGATAGGTCGTCGCGTGTGTCAGCGGATCTGTGTAGAACGCGACGTTCGGCAGGCGGAAGCCTTCGAAGGACTCGGCCTCCTTCCATCCGTAGGTGCCGGAGCTGTAGAACTGTATGCCATCGACGAGGCGGAATCCGGCGTTGTATGCGGCGACTTTGCGGTGCATCTCGGCATCGGCTCCGCCCCTGGCGAGGTACGGATAGCCGGGGGCGAGCGGCATGTTGGTGAGCGGATAGGTGCCGCCCTGGGCGGGATCGATGTAGTGCGGGTCGGTGACCCGCGGATCGATGTTGGCTCGGAAAGATGTGCCGTGATTGTAGACCTGAGCGGTGAGGTTGAAGAACGACTGCGGCAGAGGCTCGAATCCCGCGTTGGCGCCGACCTGCGTCGTGGCGCCCCCGCCGTCGAAATAGCCGCCATAGGTCCCGTTGGCCTCCCCGCCCGAGGAGTCCCGTTTGAGGATGATGTTGATCACTCCGGCGATCGCATCCGAGCCGTATTGAGCGGCCGCCCCCTGAGTGAGCACTTCGATGTGATCGATGGCGTCCACGGGGATGAAGTTCAGGTCCGTCCCGGCGCCGCCCTGATAGGGTCCGGAGAGGACTGCCAGGTTCGCGGTCGTGTGCCGCCGCTTGCCGTCGACCAGGATCAGCACATCGTTGGGGCTCAGCCCCCGCAGTCGCGCCTGCAATGTCTGGTTGGACATGTCGCCGCCACTGGCCTGCGCGACCAACGAGGGCACCAGTTGGGCGAGCGCATTGACCAGGTTCGGCTGCCCGGTCGCCCTGAGGTCGCCCGCGCCGATGATCTGAATCGGCGTCGGGCTCTGCGCCGCTTCCACGCCTTTCTGGCGAGTGCCGGTGACGATCACCTCCTGGGGCGCCTGTTGATCGGCGGTGGTCGCATCCGCATCGGTCGTGGCGGCGCGCGCCGCTGTAGCGCCCATGGCGAGACCGGTCGCCGCCATTGTGGCTGCAGTGAGCAGGGCCTTGCTGGATCTGGTGGACATCGGGGGCGATCTCCGAAATGTTCTGGCAAATGTTTGGTCGGGCACCTGCGCCGAACACTCGTGCTGCCCGGCGCAGGGCGCGCGCACGCCCCCTCGAGGCTTCCAACTGACGACGCCGCGTGAGCGCGAGTCAGTGCCCCGGTGCGCGATCGGCAAGGGTTACTGCAATAATCCGGCCAGATCGCCTGCTCCCTGCAGCTGCCTGCGGCGATCCCGACTCTCGATCGTCGGATCTGTCAGGTGCGAAATCGTTGGCTAGTCAAAAGCTTCGGTGAACCGTTGGACACCGCCGACGCGTGGCAAAAGCGCAGCGAGCTGTGGCGCTACGTTCGTCCAAACGCGCCTGCGAACGAGGGGCTGCGATCCAACTTGGTGCCGCGAGCGAGGGTGCGCTCGACGTGGGAATCCCGGTGTTGGTGCATTGGAGAGGGAACTTGCCGAAAAATGGCGCATCAACGCGCACCACTCAGATGCGCTCGCGCACACTGGTCGGCGGTCAGCGTACCGGCTGCGCGGGACCTTCGCCGCGTCCGAAGATGCTGCCGGGCAGCCACACAGGGCGCGAATCCGCGTTTGCGATCCTGGATGCGAGCGCAGCGACGTATGCATCGAGCTTCGCGGCCTCTTCGTGCAACACTCCGGGTTGCTCGAGGTCGTCCGAGGGGGCGTGATAGCGCGTTGCGCGCCACCGATGTTCGATCTCGAATTCTGCTGTGCCCTTTGCAAAGCCGAACTTGAATGCCAGGGCCGGAATGCCCTCGCGCACAAAGCTGAACTGGTCCGTGCGGATGAATACGTTGCGATCCGGCAGGGGGTCCGTGGCCATGGTGAGTCCACGCGATCTGGCCACGGCCGCTGCATCGGCACCCAGGGAGCTCTCATCCGCGCCGGGCGCGAGCACGCTCTTGAGTGGCCACAAAGGCAGCGGCATATCGAAGTTCAGATCCGCCACAATGGAGTTCCTGGGTACCGTGGGACGCGCGGCGAAATAGTGTGATCCCAGCAGTCCCTTTTCCTCAGCCGTGAAGATAACGAACAGGATCGAACGGCGCGGCGGCCTGGCGGACCTCAGTCGGTGCGCAATGTCCAGGACCGTGGCAACGCCTGAGGCATCATCCATCGCGCCGTTGTAGATTCGGTCGCCATTGACAGGCTCGCCAACACCCAGGTGGTCCAGATGAGCGGATACGACGACGTACTGAGTGGCAAGGCGGTGATCGCTGCCGTGCAGGGCGGCAACTATATTTGGCGAGCGCAGATGGTCGCGTCGCGCGACGACGCTTGCGCTGAGCTGCGCTGGAAGATCGAAATGCGGCAACGGCTTCGATGCGTCGGCGAGCGCGCAGAGCTCGGCGAAAGTGTGCCCCGAGCCCCTGAACAGGATCTCCGCCTTGTCCGGATCGATGCTGGCGCTGAAGAAGCCGTCGGGCGTATCCCGCAAAGCCGGATCGCTCAGATACATACCCGCCTGGCCGGCCAGCAGGCGTTGCCGAGTCCAGGGAATCTCCGTCTGCTTCGGTGTCGTCAGCGTGATCATGCCTACCATCCCAAGCGCGCCCAGAAGCCTCGCACGGGCAAAGCGGGCATTGGATTTGATAGGCCCGCTGATGTCGGAGGGGCCGCCGCTCAACACCACGGCGATCTTGCCGTTCAAGTCAACGCCAGCGAGATCGTCATACCGCTGGTCAGGCAAGTGAAGCCCGTAGCCGATGAACACGAGCGGCGCAGCGACGCGAGCCGGACGCGATGCTCCGGAGGCAGAGATCAGTAGGTCTTCTCCCACGTGCAGCGGGGCCCTTGTAGCCGCCCTGAGCTCGGCAGTGGACGCTGCTTGATCGATTGTCTGCTCTTCGAGGGAGACTGACTGAAGGTAGCCACCGACCCCTGCGGGCCTCAAGCCCTCTGACTCGAATCGCGAAATTACGTAATCTGCGGCGCGCATGTAGCCGCTCGAGCCGGTGAGGCGCCCTTCAGTGCTGTCGCCCGCAAGGGCGGTGATATCAGCCCACCACTGTGCGGCGGCCTGCGCGTATGACTCACTTGAGGTAGCCCCTGCCGGATGGTCGCTCACCGCCCTCGCCATGCAAAGACTCAGAGCTGAGACGGCGACAAGACACAAAGCGGCACGATGTGGGGCACGAATCATCCTCGCGTCAGTAATGCCACACTCGATCGGGTGGTACAAGCGCGGTTCCTGCATGTTCGGTCCGGCCATCGCTGCGTGACGCCGATCACACTCCGGATGACCCGGCGAAGAATGCGTGGCCGGTGCGGGAATCCGGTGCAATCCGACCCATTCCGTTGCAATGGGTGGGCGGGGCGGCGACCGAGGCCCGATCGCATGTTCTATTTGACCGTTGCGGCAGTGCCCCCGTGCGTGTCGATTGGGTCACACGGGGATGATCGCGAACTGAGACTGCCGCACCACAGCAAGGCCGGTACGCCGCTATTCTCAATCGAGCTCATTCGGGGTGCGGATAGGTCGTTGGCGCGAGGGGCCGATCAGAGAAACCTGCAGGCTGGATGTTTCTGGTTCTATGCACGCTACATACAATATCTGGCTGGTTGCGCTGTCGATCATCGTCGCAATCGTGGTGTCCTTTACGGCCCTTACTCTTGCGAACCGCGTAGCGGAGGCGGAGCGTACGGGAGGCCGACTGTGGCTGTTCGGTGGAGCCGCCGCGATGGGCATCGGCATCTGGTCCATGCACTTCATTGGCATGCTGGCCTTTTCCGTGCCGATCCCTCTGCGCTACAACGTCCTGGTGACGTTGGCCTCGCTTGCCATTGCCATCCTGACTTCGGGGTTCGCGCTTGGGATTGCCGGCCGACGCGATCTCAGCTTGAGCCGCCTTGCCGTGGGGTCCGTCATCATGGGCGCAGGGATCTGCGCCATGCATTACACCGGCATGGCCGCCATCCAGATCATGCCGGTAATCCGCTACGACCCCGGCCTCGTCGCGGGCTCCATTGCGATCGCGATCACGGCCTCGTTTGCAGCCCTGTGGCTCGCCTTCAGGCTGCGCAGCGGACAGTCCAGATCAATGCTGCTCGCCCGTGGCGGGGCGGCGGTTCTGATGGGCTGCGCGATCACCGGGATGCACTACACCGCCATGGCGGCCACAATGTTGGCGCCAGGCGCGTATTGCTGGGGAGGCGCCGCCTTTGACAACGGCTGGCTCGCAGTCACGATCGGCCTCATCGCTTTGGCGCTGCTCGCCATCACATTGATCACCGCTGTATATGATGCGCATCTGGACTCGCGAACGCGTCGCGATGCATTGCGGCTCGCGAACCTGAACGCCGACCTGCAGCACGGCAAGAATCTGCTCACGCTGGCCACGGAAGCGGCTGGAATCGCTTGCTGGGAATATCATGTGGCCAACCGCGCGGCTCTCTGGACTGAAAACGACATAGAAGCGCTGCGCGCCGAAGGGATTGATTTGCACAAGGATGCCGATGCACTGATTTCCATGGTTCGGCCCGAGGACGCCGCCGCTGCCGTCGCAGCCATCCGTACCGCGCTGTCGGAGGGCAGAAGCGTGTGCGCGCTGCGCGCATGTCTGATTACCCCAGCGGCCAAGACCGTGCACCTGCAGGTGCATGCACGCCTGTTCCAGAACTCACAGGGGCAGCTGGAGAGGCTACTGGGCGTCGCTTGGGACGTGAGCGAGCAAGTCCGTCAGGAAGAGCGGCGACTCGAGCTGCAGATGCAGCTGCGTGAGGTCTCACGTCATGCGGGCATGGCCGAAGTCGCAACCGGTGTGCTGCACAGCGTCGGCAATCTTCTCAACAGCCTGAGCGTGTCGACCACGATGATGCTGTCCCGTCTGCGCGACTCCCGCGTTGGCAATGTCCAGCGTGTCGCCAGCCTCATGACCGAGAATGCCCATCGAATCGGTGCCTTCATGGAAGCCGATCCGCGTGGCCTCGAGATCCCGCCCTACCTGGCACAGCTGGGCGACCGCCTTGCCCTCGAGAATCGTACTCTTCATGCAGAGATGCAGACGATCGCGACGCACGTCGAACATATCGGCAAAATCGTCGCGGCGCAGCAGACTCATGCCCGCCGCGGCGGCGTCACGGAGGAAGTGGACATCGCGGCACTCGTCGACAACGCCATTGCGCTCAATTTTGCAGGCGCACCCGATGTCACCGTGCGCCGCGAATATCAAAACGTCCCCGAGCTCACGCTCGATCGCCACAAACTGATTCAGATACTGGGTAACCTGCTGGGAAATGCGCGTCACGCACTGCGAGACCTGCCCGAGGGGAGTAACCGCGTGCTGACCGTGCGCATTCGATCGCTGGATGCGTTTTTTGCAGTCGAGGTCGAGGACACCGGCGTAGGAATGGCCGCCGATGTGCTTGCGCGTCTGTTCACGTTCGGGTTTACGACAAAAAAGGACGGCCACGGATTTGGCCTGCATGCCAGTGCCAACCTCGCCAAGGAGCTTGGCGGTGAGATGAGTGCACACAGCGACGGCCCCGGACGCGGTGCACGCTTCACGCTGCGTCTCCCGATGTCGTTGGCCGCAGCCGCCGTAGAGAGAATGCAAGCATGAGCTCCCACGTAAACGAGCCTGACAAAGTACGGATTCTCGTTGTCGATGACAATGTCGCGATACATGAGGACTTCCGTAAGGTGCTCACCGAGGATCTGAGCGCGGAGGTGGACTTGTCGCGCTCGGAGAGTTTGCTGTTTGGAGATGAGCCACCGGCACGGCCTCAATCGCGGCCGTACGCACTCGATTTCGCCTCGCAGGGCAAGCAGGCCGCACTGTGTGTCGAGCGTGCCGTCAGGGCCGGACAACCCTACGCCATCGCGTTCGTCGACATGCGCATGCCTCCCGGATGGGATGGCCTGGAAACCATAGAGCAGCTCTGGAAGCTCGACCCGGATATTCAGGTAGTGATTTGTTCGGCGCACTCGGACTACGAGTGGACCGATGTCATCGAACGGTTGGGACAGTCGGACAATCTGCTCATACTGAAGAAGCCGTTCGAGCCCATTGAGGTGCTGCAGTGCGCCGGCGCGCTCTCGCGCAAGTGGCAACATGAACGCGCACTGCGGACGCACGTGGAGTCGCTCGAGCAGATCATCGTCGCGCGCACCGAGAAGTTGGAGGCAGCCAATCGCCAGTTGCGTCATCTGGCGACTCACGACACTCTGACGAATCTACCGAACCGAGTCCTGCTCGATGACCGTATCGAGCAGGCGATCGCCCATGCGGAGCGCAACTCACAGCCGTTCGCCGTCATGATGGTGGATCTCGATCGATTCAAAACGATAAACGACTCGCTCGGACACCATGCGGGCGACGCCGTTCTAAAAGAAGTCGCATTACGCCTGCACAGCGTAGTACGCAGCATCGATACCGTCGCGCGCGTCGGCGGAGATGAGTTCGTGCTCGTGATCGGGCCCTCGGCGCCGCCGGCGGACATCGAGCAGATCGCGGTGCGCGCGGGCGAAGCACTGCGCCAGCCCATCCGTGTGGCGGGCGGCGATTCGCACATTTCCTCGAGCATCGGTATTGCTTTGTATCCGGCCGATGGCCCGTCGGCGGAACGCCTGCTGGCGCACGCCGATGCTGCGATGTATTGCGCCAAGCACCGCGGTCCGGGCAATTACGAGCGCTTTGTGCCTGGGATGCACGAGATGACGCAGGAGCGTGCGAGTCTCGAAAGCGAGCTGCATCAGGCGCTGCGGTTGCAGCAATTCGAGCTCCACTATCAGGCAAAGGTCGACACTGCCACCGGGGACGTGCGCAGCGCGGAGGCCCTGATCCGGTGGCGCCATCCTCAACGGGGGCTGATAGGACCCACGCGGTTCATTCCGTTGGCTGAAGAATCCGGGCTCATACACGAGATCGGCGCATGGGTCCTGCGCGAAGCCTGCAGGCAATGCGCGGCGTGGCACCGTGCAGGCGTACCTCCAGTGCGCGTCGCGGTCAACGTTGCGGCCTCGCAGTTCCGGCGAGGAGATCTTCTCGAGATAGTAGGCAACGCTCTGCGGGAGGCGCGGTTGGAACCCTGCTATCTGGAGATCGAGCTCACCGAGAGCGTGGTAATGACAGACCCCGAGGGCACTGCCGCGATCCTCGAGCAACTCAGCCGCATGGGAGTGCTCGTGTCGGTTGACGACTTCGGCACCGGGTACTCGAGCATGAACTACCTGCGCCGCTTTCCGATCGACAAACTCAAGATCGATCGGGCCTTCATCGAAGACCTGACTACCTGCGACGACGACGCTTCGATCGTTCGGGCGATTATCACACTGGCCCACAGCCTTCGCCTGAAGGTGGTCGCCGAAGGCGTCGAGACGCCTGAGCAGCTCAAATTCCTGCGGAGTCTCGGGTGCGACCAGTACCAGGGCTTTCATTTCTCCGCGCCGCTGCCGGCGAGTGAATTCTCCAGAATGGTACATGAGTGGCAGAAGGAGGAAGACGTGGCGTCGGCGGAGGAGGCCTCACGCACTCATAGCAAGCTCGCGTTGCGGCGCTGATGCAGAGATGGACGATAGCCAGGGGCCGCTTGCCTATCTGGCCGCCGGATCCTGCAATTTCTCCTTCAGGGCAAGCGGGCCGACATTGCACAACCGGCGCCCCTTCAGGATCGCATGTGCCGCCCAAGCCATTGGCGCGGAACCGAATTATGGTCGCGATCCAAATCACCAGGCGTGACGATCTCACGACAGAATGCCGTGGCGCTCACGCAACGGCGGTAGCGGAGGCCGAGTCCCACGTTCATTCAGCGGTTTCCCCCTGATTTGTTGAGCCGTTGATGGGCTGTCCGCCGTTACACTCGCGCAAAAGCCCGGCAGGGGATGGATTTGGGGAGGCCGATGCGAGTTCTGCTGATGACCCTGGTGCTGTGCGTTGCTGTCGTGGGACATGCGCAGGAAGGGTTCCCACTCGATGGAACCTGGCGCGGGCAGCGTACGGCCGGCACCGACCCCCCCGTCACGATCGTGATGGTTCTCTCGTGGGACGGGCATACGGTTTCCGGTCTCATTGATCCGGGTCCCAAATCCATTCAGATCGCGAAGGCGGAGCTCATCCCGCAAGGGTGGCAGGTCAAAATCGAGGCGCACACGAAGGCCGGCGAAGCGATCTCCTTCGCGGGTGTGATCGGCAAGCTCGGCGCCTACGACCGCACAATCACCGGAACCTGGATCGAGGGCGGACGCAGCTATAGCGTTCGCATGGTCCGTGAGTAGGCGATCGAGGGCCCCGCTGCTCGGCTGGGCCGTGCTCGGTGCGGCGATGATTGCGTTCTACGCTGCACCCGTATGGGCGCCGTCGGCTGCAGCAGCCGCGCACGGCGATGCCGCGCCACCGCGTTTCCCCGACGGCATGGTGCGTTTCGATCGAGCCCCCGGCGAGAAAGGCTACTGGAGCCTCCCTTCTGCAAGCAGCCTGGTCGAGGAGGGGGTGCAGGTGAAAATGGACGCGCGCGGACGGCTTGCGAACCTCGCCGATGCTGCGCGCGTCGCGCCGTTCCAACCCTGGGCCCTCGCGCTCTACCAATACCGGCAGAAGAACGACTTCGCCGACGACCCCATGCGCGCCTGCATCGGGCCTGGCAGTCCCCGAGCCATGCTGACGCCCGGGGGGATCCGCATCATCCAGGACCGCAACTACAACCGTGTCTATATCCTCTACGGCGGCGGCAATCACGGCTGGCGAGTGATCTTCCTGGATGGCCGCAAGCCGCCCGATCCCGAGGAGGTCGTCGGAACCTTCTACGGCAATGCCGTCGGGCACTGGGAAGGGGACACTCTCGTCGTCGAGTCGATCGGATTCAATACCCGCTTCTGGTTTTCCAACGGCGGCCTGCCGCACACGGAGGCGCTGCACTTGACCGAGCGCTTCTCGCGGCCCTCGCACGATGTGCTGCGGTACGAAGTGACCATCGACGATCCCCGCACCTATACCCGTCCCTGGAAGAGCGCCTGGACTTTGCGCTGGGTGCCCGGGGACGTCCCCGAATATTACTGTGAGACCGGACGCCCTTGAGGGAGATCCCACCATGCCGATTCCCAAAATCTCGCACCTCATCCTCTCGATCTTCGCGGTGCTGCTGGCCGCAGCGGCCGTGCCGACCGAGGCTCATCACTCCTTTGCCGCGGAATTCGACTCGAACAAGCCCATGACGGTCACCGGGGTCGTCACCCGCGTCGAGTGGACCAACCCCCATGCCTACATCTTTGTCGACGTGACGGACAAGGATGGCAAGGTCGAGAACTGGGGCTTCGAGATGGGCCCGCCGCACATGCTGCAGCGCGCGGGTTGGAAAAAGAACAGCCTCACGATCGGCGAGCAGGTCACCGTCGAGGGGTGGATGGCCCGAAACAGAAGCCAGTACGCGAACGCGCGCAAGGTGACACGTGTGAGCACCGGCGAGGTGCTCGGCGCGGCCTCCTCGGGAGGCCAGACGCTCACAGGCGCTACGACTCCGGGCGTCCAATAAGCGCTGGGCGGCCGATAGCATGAGAGCGTTCGCACTGTTCATCCTTGGGCTCGGCGTGCTGCTTCCCGTTGCGACGCCGGCACAGCAAGCTGGGCCTTCGCGTGC
>CAZLYG010000058.1:0-16154 GCA_964563075.1 uncultured Steroidobacteraceae bacterium
TGGACCCTGCCGGCACACAGTTCCTGGATCTCGTGGATCGCCTCCCAGGCGATGATGCCCTTCTGCGCCGCATCCCAGATGTCCGGCGACTGGTCCTGGCGGGCCACATCCTTTGCATGCACGACGTACAGATCGGCGCGCCGGATGATCTCATCATCGATCTCGCGGCGCTTGTTACTGCCGTCGGAGCCACCGATGGAGGCAACGTACGTGCCCTTCCCGATCCAGTGCCCGTCGAACACGGGGTCCCAGGCCGCCGTCGCCGCCTGAATGAAGTCACTGCCATCGACCGCTGCGCGGGGTGAGTCGACCGGCTCGATCCGTCGGTGGAGCTTCCCGCTCATCTCGCGACAGAAATGGCGGCAATGCTCCTGGTTCGGGCTGAAAACCTTGACACGCTCGAACGCGTACAGGCCGCACAGCGCTTCCAGGTGGGCGCCCGCCTGCCAGCCGCTGCCGAAGAGTGCAAGCACCCGCGGCTGTCGGGGCGCCAGGTATTTCGCACCGACCGCGCTCATGGCGGCGACGCGCATTTTCTGGATCACTCCATCGGGCATGATCGCCACGGGCTCGATCCTCTCCAGATCGAACAGCATGACCAGGCCGCACCAGCGATTGCCGGTGGCGACGGGGAGAATGCGCCGTCGCTTCACGCCCGCGGTGTAGGAAAACCCCGCCATGTCGGAGGTGATTCGCAGGGCCCACACGCCGCTGCCGACTCCACCGCCCTCCTGTGACTTGAACCGGTAGCGGAATCCGGGGTTGGCCTGCGACTCCACCGGCATATAGGTCTGGCTGCGCGGCCGGTTGATGGCCTGACCCTGCGCGAGCTCGCGCAGGATCGCTTCGGTCGCGCGCAGCGCATCCGTGTACGTGAGAGCCTGTGCTACGTCCTCGTTGCTCAGCAACAGCGTCATCGGGGAGTTCCCGCGAAGAAGGTGCCTGATTTCAGCATGGGGATGAGGCCGCCCGCCTCGAGCATCCGCAGCAGGAATGTCGAGGGGACTTTGCCTTGCAACGAGTGGCCGGAGGTCAGATTCGTGAGCGTGCCCTGCCGGATATCGACGCGGAGCGTATCCCCATCCTGCACAAGGTTCTGAACGCCATGCGCCTCCAGGAGCGGCAGGCCGATCTCATGACCGTTGCGATAGAAGGTACGCGCAAACAGCTCCGCAACCACCGCGCCGACGCCGGTCGCCTGCAGCGCCTTGGCCGCCAGGGCCCGCCCGGAGGAGCAGCCGAAATTCCGTCCCGCCACCAGGATGTCTCCCGGCTGCACGTTGCGGGGAAACTCCGGATTGAGGCCTTCCAGCACGAAGGCCGCCATTTCCCGGGCGGTCTTGAACATGATGTGGGTCGGGGTGATGAGGTCCGTCGGGATGTTGTCGCCGAATTTCCAGCAGCGCCCCTCGAACACCAGACCCGACCGGTCCGGGCCATTCGCCGCTTTGGCCAATATCCACCCCCAGGCTATCCCCGCAGGCGATTGTTCTCGGGGGTGTCCTTCCTGTCTAATAGCCTATCGGGCCTCACCCATAGCCATCGGTTATCCCCTCCATGGATTTGAGCCAGCTCAAGCGTTTCGTCGCCACCGTCGAGGGGGGCAGTCTGGGCAAGGCGGCGGAGGGGCTGAACATTTCCCAGCCGGGGCTGAGCAAGAGCATCCATCAGCTCGAGTCGGACTTCGGAGCGGCGCTGTTGCACCGCGGGCCGAGGGGGGTCACTCCTACTGCGTTCGGCGAAGCCCTCTATCTGCGCGCCAAGAAAATCCTCGCCGAGTGGCACCATCTGGAAAACGATCGGGCGGCCCTGTTCAACGGACTCACGGGGCACGTGACGATCGGGGTGGCGCGTGGCACCGGATTTCTGGGCCGGGTGTTGCCGGCGGCCAGCTCCAAGTTGTCCAGCAATCGCTATGCGGTGCATCTCACCGTCGTCAGCGGTGTCGCGGAAGAGTTGGCGCGGGCTCTGCGCCTGGGCGACGTCGACTTTGCGGTGGCCGTGCTGGATACCCCCGCCGGCAGTTCCGATCTGGTCGAAGAGGTTCTGTTCCACGACCGGTGCGGCCTGTTCGTGGATGCCGACCATCCTCTTGCCCACGGCGCGGCGGTCTCCATCGAGGAGCTGACGCGCTACTGCTGGCTGTTCTCGGCTGACGCGGCCTCGCTGCGCGAGGCGCTCGGCGCGCTCGCGCACAGCCGCGGCGTTGAGCCTCGCGGTACCGTGATCGACAGCAACTCGGTCGTCTATCTGGTCAGCACACTGATCGGCAGCGATTTCGTGGGCATGTTGTCGATGGATTCGGTGGAGGATGCGGTGATCGCCGGCAAGCTGGTCGAAGTGGTACTGGCGCCTGAGCAACGCTCCGGCGTCGCGGTCGCGGCGGTCGAGCGTCCGATCGGATTCCTGCGCCGCTCGGACACGACGCTCTCACCGGTCGCGCTGGCGCTGCAGCAGGAGATCCGCAGCCTGTGCACCAAGCTGGGATATCCCATGGTGGCTCCTTAGGCGCCGCTCAGGCGAAACGCCGCAGAGCCCAGCAGCACGAAGCACGGGAGCATGCTCAAGCCGAACATGCCGGAACGCAGGCTCGCCTTGTCACCGACATACGCGAGGACGTAAATAATTCGAGCGACGACGAATACCCCGCAACACACCAGCTGCAACCGGATCGGCACATGCCGCTGCGCCGCGGCCAGCACCGCGATCCCGAACACGGCCAGAACTTCCATGCCGTTCATGTGTGCCGCCAGCGCACGGCGGCCCCTCCCCTCCAGGCGAGCCTGCTGATCGCGAGGATGGTGGTTGTCGTAGCCGCCCGGCATCGCCGACATGACCCGCCCCGCAAGCGCGCGCGGCCAATAAGCGAGCAGCACGGCCAGAATCAGCGAGACATAGGGAATGGCACTCAACATCGCGTGACCCTCCGGTATCGAGTATCGTTGGCACATCGCCCGCCCAGGGCGCTTCGCGAGGAAAGATTATGAGCAAGGGTATGGACAGAAAGAAGGAGGCGAAGAAGAAACCCGCCAAGACCCTGGAGGAGCGCCGCGCCGAGAAACGGGAAAAGAAAGCCAGCAAGGCGCTGCTGCGTTCCTGAAGGCCCGCCACGACGCGCACGATCCGATGCGCGTCGTGGCGCCCTAGTAGCTCTCCTCTTCGTTCGGGAAATCACCCGACTTGACGTCGGCAATGTACTTCTCGAACGCGCTCCGCATGACATCGTGGAGATGCGCATACAGCCGCAGGAAGCGCGGCGAGAACTCCTGGTTGATGCCCAGCATGTCGTGCATCACCAGCACCTGTCCATCGACTCCGGGTCCGGCACCGATGCCGATCACAGGAATCGACAGCTGATTCGCGACGCGTTCGGCGAGCTGCGCCGGGATCTTCTCCAGCACCACGGCAAAGCAACCGCACTCCTGGAGAGCGAGGGCATCGCGCACCAGTTGCTCGGCCTCATCCTCCTCGGTCGCGCGCACCACATACGTGCCGAATTTGTAGATCGACTGCGGTGTCAACCCGAGATGACCCATCACAGGAATGCCGGCGGACAGAATTCGCTTGATGCTGTCCACGACGAATTCGCCACCCTCCATCTTGACGCAGTGCGCTCCGGATTCCTTCATGATGCGCACGGCGCTCTCCAGGGCCAGCCGGCTGTTGCCCTGGTACGAGCCAAACGGCATGTCCACTACGACCAGCGCGCGCTTGACACCACGAACGACGGCGGCCGCGTGATCGATCATCTGATCGAGCGTGATCGGCAGCGTCGTCTCGTGTCCGTGGACGACATTCGAGGCACTGTCGCCCACGAGCACCACGTCGATTCCGGCGGAGTCGAGAATTCGCGCCAGCGAAAAATCGTACCCGGTGAGCATGGCGATCTTCTCGCCCCGGGCTTTCATCTCCGACAGCCGCGCGGTCGTCACTCTGCGCTTGCGGTCGTCGTCTTCGGCCGAAGGCGCGATCTGGGTAGACATGGAACCTCCGCACTGGGCAAAGTCGCCTCGCCAAGAATACACTCCGGCACGCAATTGAAAGGACCTGATTGGCCGCCGCGACCCTCCTGCTCCTGATCATCGGCGTCAGCCTGGTCGGCCTGCTGTCCCCCCGCTTCCAGGCTTGGGCGTTGTTGCGACCGTACCTGGTCGTACGCGAGCCGCGCTACCGCACAGAGCTGATCACCAGCGGCTTCGTGCACGCCAATCTCGGCCACCTGCTCTTCAACCTGATCACCTTCTACTCCTTCGGATTCCCGCTGGAGAGGGTCATCGGCAGCGCCCGGTTTGTGATTCTCTACGTGTTCGGCCTGCTGGTCAGCAACGTGGGCACGACGCTCAAGCATCGCGACGATCCGAACTACGCCTCGCTCGGCGCCTCGGGCGCCATCCTCGCGGTACTGTTCGCCTCGATCCTGTATTTCCCGCAACAGCGACTGTTCATCTTCCCGCTGCCCGTCCCGATCCCGGCTCCCTGGTTCGCCCTCGGGTACCTGGCCCTCACCTACTACTGGTCAATGCGCTCCCGGGGGCGGATCAACCACGATGCCCACCTCGGGGGAGCGCTCGCGGGGTTGGTGTTTGTTGCCCTGACATCTCCGCAGGCCTACCCGCACTTCATCGAAGCGCTCAGGCGCTAGAACGGCAGGATGCCGAAATGCGCTGCGTTCAACGCAGCGTGATGCTCACGGGACAGTGATCGCTCCCCAGCACGTCGGCATGGATCTGCGAGCGCTGCACGGCAGGCCGGAGCGCCGCGGAGACGACGAAATAATCTATTCGCCACCCGACGTTGCGCTCGCGCGCGTTCGTGAACTGACTCCACCAGGTGTAGTGCCCATTGCCCCGCTTGAACAGGCGGAACGTGTCGATGAAGCCCGCATCCAGGAAATTCTGAAAGCCCTTGCGCTCCTCATCGGTGAACCCCTTCTTCCCGCGATTGGGTTTGGGGTTGGCGAGATCGAGCTCCGTATGTGCCACATTCAGGTCGCCGCAGAAAATGACCGGCTTGCGCCGCTCGAGCTGGCGGCAGTAGGCGAGGAAGGCCGGATCCCAGTGGCGGAACCGCAGTTGCAGCCGGCTCAGATCGTCCTTCGCATTGGGCGTGTAGACGGTGACGACGAAGAATCGTTCGAACTCGGCGGTGATCAGGCGCCCCTCGTCGGCCGCGTCGCGCTGCAGCTCGTCGGCGAAGCAGAACTTGCGTGCGAAGGACTTCGGAAAGCCATCGATGAGCCGCAGTGGCTTCTGCCTGGAGAGAATCGCGGTTCCGGAGTAGCCCTTCTTGCGCGCCGAGTGCCAATGCTCGTGATAGCCCGGAAGCTCGATCTGCAGCTGACCCCGCTCCGCCTTGGTCTCCTGCAGGCACAGAATATCCGGACGATGCCTGCGCAGGAAAGGCTCGAAGCAGCCCTTGTTGACGACAGCGCGAATGCCGTTGACGTTCCAGGAATACAACTTCATTTGCGCTGCATCTCTTTGGACAGGCGCACGGCCATCGCGGCGAGGATGCCGGCCGCCAGCACGAGCAGCACCCACAGCAGCCCGTTCTTCCAGGGCACCGATTGCTGCGGTCGCAATCGGGCCCGGCCGCCCAGCAAGGTGGGCGCCGCGGGGGTTGCGTTGCCGATCACCACTCCCTTGGGAAGCGCATTCAACGACATGTCGGCCGGCGTGGCGGTCGCGCTGCCATAAGCAATCAGGTACGGCCCGGGTCCCCGCGCCAGAAACACCACATTCTGCGCGACCCAACCGACACTCAACCGCGGTATCCCGTTGCCGAGGCCACCTCCGTGCGCGTCGACGCGGGCCAGCCAGTACCGATCGGAGTCCGCCGCGATGTGGATCGGCCCGTTGCGCAGCTCGGTACCCGAGCTCTTCAATCGGTACAGGCCGGTATGCACCACGAGCCGCCACGGCGCTCGTGTGTCGGCACGCGACAGCAGGTCCACCACAACTGTGGTGTTGAGCTCGGGCAATTCGAGGTTGACACGATCGCTCGGCGGGTTGGCCCCGAGGTCGAACTCGAACTCCTGCGCCTGACCGGGCACCGCCTTGCCCGGTACCATGAGGCTGGCGCGGGCCGCTTCCAGAGTCTCGCGCGCCGGCTCCGCGGTCACGCCGGTCAAGCCGAATGGCGCTTGCGCGCCCACCCACGACAGGTGCCAGAACTTCGCCTGGCTGGGAGTGATCTCCAGACGCCGCTCCACCAGATGCTCGCCCTGCGCGTGCAGATTGGCGACGGGGGCCGCGGCGGCGATTCGCTGCCACTGGCCGAGAGTATCGCCGGCCTCCACCTGCATTCTGCCGGCGAAGTCCGCAGCGTCATCCGGCCATTGGAGAATGAACGCCGCGATGCGGGTGTTCATCCCCCGGGCGTCGATGAGATAGCTGGTCGAGGCGGCTGTTCCTGCGGCGCTTCCCGCAGTCTGCACGTTGACGGCGGACTTGCCCGACTCGATGGTAATGCGCAGGGCATCGAGTGCTGCCGCGGAGGTATCCTTCAAAGGAAAAAGTGGCAGGGACATGGGCTGCCGCGTACTGGTCGCGGCATCCGGCCGTTCCAGTGCGTACGGCACGACCTGTCCGGCGCTGTTGAATACGCGCAGATCGCCAAGATCAGGCCGCACAGCCGTCTGATAGACGGCGACGGGGAGCGGCACGCGGTACGCCGCGTCGTCCCCGCTCACTTCGACCAGCAGGCCATAGGCAAAATCCGTGGGCGTCGGATCGGCCGCCAGCGCCGTTCCGCCGACCGCCATGGCCAGCACTCCAATCATCCAGCGCCTCATGGGTCTGAGCGCGCTCCCGCGTGCTGCGCCGACTGAGGCGGCAGCGGAGAGTAATAGCCGACAATGAGCATCAACACTCCTACCACGACGAACGAAACGATGCGCTCGACAGTGCCGACGCGCGACAGGTCGATGAGAAACAACTTCAGGATCACCACCCCAAGCAGTGCCGCCCCTGTCATCCAGACCACGCGAGCGCGCCTTCGTGTGGCGATGAGCATACTCGACAGGGCCAGGACGGCCCAGAAGATCGACACCGAAGTCTGCACGAGGGTCGAGCGCAGCATCGCATCAGCCTGCAGGGGCACGCCCGCCCAATAGTGCAGAGACCGCAGCAGCGCGGCGTTCAACCACACGAAGCCCAGCACGGCCAGTGCTCCGAACGCTTGCATCTCGCGCATGGGGAGCGCAAACCCCGCGGCCCGCAGGTGCAGCCAGTAACGCAGCAGGGTCAGCAGAACGAAGAGCTGTGCCAGGTCCAGCGGATTGAGCAATGGCACGAATGGAAGCGGATACGGGTCGCCGTTGCGGGAAACACTGATGAGCAGTGTCCAGATCGCCAGATAGGCAGCAATCCCGCCACCCGCGATCACGACGTACGCCCGTCGGTGCGGGGCCAGGGGCCAGGCGCTTACCCGTGCGGAACGTACGAGCGCTACCAGCGACACCGCAGGAACAACTGCCCAGGCGATGGCCGGCCACGAGCCGCTCCCGCGCACGCCTTGGTCGATGGCCCAGGCGACCTCCCAACTGACCAGCGCGATCAGCAGCCAGGCCGCGCCGGTGTGCAACGTGTTCGCAAGGGCTGCGCCGGGAGGCCCTTCGTGGCGCTTTGCCAAGAAATAAAGCACGGCAAACGCGCAGGGCCAGGAGATCCAGCCGCCGTCTGCCAGGGGATGGTGGACCTCGACGACGGCAAGCAGCGCGTAGATGATCATTGCCGGTAGCAGCCAAAGCGCGGGAAGGCGGGCGACACTCAAGCGCGTCCGCCGATTCAGCTCGCTGGCGATGAGGGCGGTGGCCGCGAGGAACAGCAGGGCCGCCCCCGCATCGTAACGGTCCGGCACGCTGCGCTGGATTTCCGTCAAGCCGCTGAACAGCCACCACGACAGGCCCCAGAAGAACAGGGTCGCCGCCAGCGGCGCTTCGTAATCCGACAGGCGCTCGCGATACTTCTGCAGAGTCACTGCACAGAACACCGCGGCTGCGCTCAGCAGCGCCCCTCCAAGGCAGGCGCTGTTGAGAACCGGCAGCACGGTATCCTGCAGAGTGCGGTCGTTCCAGAAAATGACTCCGCCCGCGATCTGCAAGAGCGCGCCGAACGCACGCGGCCAGCGTCGATTTTGCCGGCTGCCGACCCACACGAGTCCCGCGCCTTCGATGGCCCACGTTGCCGAGCTCCACCGGCCCGCCAGGCCCAGAGGTACCGCCAGAGTCAGGAACAGCACACCGAGTGCCATGAACGCTTCCGTGAGCAGGCGCTGGGAGTCCCGGCGCCGCCGGTAAAGCACCCATGCCAATGTCAGATACAGTCCACTGACGGCCAGCGCGCTGTAGGCAAGGGCAAAGCGGTGTTCGAAAAGCAGCGCCGACTGCAGGCCGAAGGCGACGAGTGGCGTTCCGAATACGAGGGTGCCGTCGATGTAGCCGCGCAACTGCGGAGGCTGGCGCTCGGCAAACAACACAGCGATCGCCACGTAGAACAGGAAGAAGAGGACCAGGAACGGCTCGGTGGTGGCGAGCAATTCCGGGCGATAGCGCAACACGCCCCACAGAGTGCCGATGACGAAGGTGAACAGAAACCCGACCACGTTCAGCGGCCGCCAGGCCTTGAACCAGGCAATCAGAAGTAGCCCGATGTTCAGAACGGCGTAATAGCTGAACAGAACCACGTGGCTTCCCTCTCCCGTGGAAGCCAGGATGGGCGCCAGGAATCCGCCTGTGGTGCCCAGCAGTGCAAACGCCTGGGAGTCCTGCAGTATCGCCAGCACGGCCGACAACACAGCTATCGCAATGAGGAGTGCGAACGCTGCACCCGGCGCCAGCAGCGAATACAGCCGCAGTCCCGCAAATACGATCAGGTACAGAATGCCGACGCCGCCGCCCTGCAAAGCGAGAGCGTACCCGGACCGGCGCGCTCGCAACCTCCAACCCAACATCAATAGAGCGATGCCACCGGCCGCGACGGCCGAGAGCCGCAGCTGGATCGGTATCCTGGAATGCTCCGCGAGATAGCGCAGCAGGAAAGCAACGCCAAAGAACAAGACGATGATCCCGACGCGAACCAGGGTGTTGCCCCCGGTGAAGTATTCGCGGACGAGGCGCCACGCGTTCTCAATCGCGTCCGGCGTTGGCTCCCGGCGTGTCCACGCGGTGGGTGGAATCGGGGGTGGTGCGGCCGGTGGTGGGGGTACGCTGGCGCGTGGGGGTACGCTGGCGCGTGGGGCGGGCGCAGGCGTCGGCTGCTCGCCCGGCTGCACACGCAATCGCGCGACGAGCTTCCCCAACGCGCTCAGCTCCTTCTCCGTCTCGCTGAGCCTGCTACGCAGAAGCAGCACCTCAGCGGCGGTCAAAGCGACCGCGGCACCCAACAGCGCGCCGAACCAGCTGCGATCCGACGAAAGGGCGAGACCCGGAACCGCGCCGAGAATCGCGAACACCACCCGCATACAAACGCCTTCCAGGCGCAGCTGAAGCTGCCCGGATCAGCTTATCAGGGGTCGCGAGGGTATGCTTGCAGAGGGCCCGGGTTCAGGAGAGTTAGAACTTCCCCGCCTGAAAGTCCTGGAACGCCTGCATCAGCTCCTCTCGTGTGTTCATCACGAATGGACCGTATTTGGCCACCGGCTCGCGTAGCGGCCGGCCCGCCACGAGAATCGCACGAGCGCCGCCTTCAGCTCCGGCCGTGACACCTTCGATGCGCACCTCGGGTCCGTCGCTGAGGACTGCCAGGTGCTGTGACTTCACCACGGTCGACGCCTGCTCTCCTCCGACACGCACGCTACCTTCGAACACATACAGAAACGCAGCATGACCCTCAGGCAGCCGATGCGTGAACACCACGCCGGGGGCAACCTCGACATCCAGATACGTGGGGTCCGTCGCGGGCTGGGAGATCGGTCCCGCGGTACCCGCCACGACGCCTGCGATGACCTTCACGCGCACGCCCTTGTCCGGAGTGACACTCGGGATGCGGTCCGGCCCGAACTCCTGATAGCGCGGCGCGGTCATCTTGTCCCGTGCCGGCAGGTTGAGCCACAGCTGAAAGCCGCGCATGCGGCCCTCCTGCTGCTCGGGCATCTCCGAATGCACCAGTCCCCGTCCCGCCGTCATCCACTGCACACTGCCCGGGACGAGCACACCCTCGTTGCCGTGGTTGTCCTTGTGACGCATGCGCCCATCGAGCATGTAAGTGACTGTCTCGAACCCGCGATGCGGATGATCCGGGAAGCCGGCGATATAGTCTTCGGCCCGGTCCGTGCCAAACTCATCGAGCATCAGGAACGGGTCCAGATCCGGCATCCGCGGTTGTCCGATCACGCGCGTCAGCTTGACGCCGGCGCCATCGGACGCAGGCATGCCCTGCACGATCCGATCCACGTGTCGCGTTGTCTGCTTCAATACCGTTGCGTTCTCATCGATGCCTTTGGCATTCATCTCAGTCCCCTCACAGTAACCGTTACGCCGCGTGCGGGAGTCCGCGCTGCGCCGATCCAGGACGGGCTTCGACGCAGGGCTGCCCCCCATCGACCGCTCGCCGATCGGACAGCTCGTTGCGGGCGCGCTCCTCGCTCAGCCGCCCTGCCGCTACACTAGATCATGGAACGATAAATGATAATCTGGGCCTTGTGGAACAGATTGTCCTATATTTGGTATCATTATGAGCGCCATTCAACCCCTGGAGGAGTTCTACTACTTCGTTCAGGTCGTCGAGCACGGCGGCTATGCCAGAGCGGCCAGGGCGTTGGGCATTCCCAAGTCGCGTCTGTCGCGTCACGTGGCCGCACTGGAAGCGAAACTCAACGTGCGCCTGCTGCAACGGTCGACGCGACGCTTCACCGTCACCGACATTGGACGCGACGTGCATCGGCACGCGATGGCAATGCTCGCTGAAGCCGATGCCGCCGTTCAGGTGGTCGAGTTCGCGCGCGCTGAGCCGCGGGGTGTTGTTCGCGTGAGCTGTCCCGTAGCCATGGCGCAGTCGATGCTCTCGGGGATCCTGCCGGAGTTCCTGGACAAGTACCCGGCTGTTCGGCTGCAGATGCATGTCAGCAATCGCCGTGTTGATGTGCTCAATGAGGGATTCGACATTGCGTTGCGAGTGCGCACGCATCCCAGTGGTGAAGACGGTCTGGTGATGCGAACCCTCGGCGAGTCGTGTGAGCAACTGGTTGCGACCCCGCAATATCTGGATCGCGTCGGACGCCCGAAGGAGCCGGCAAACGTGGCCAAGCTGGATACGCTCGCGTTCGATGCGGATGGCGATCGTCAGACGTGGGAGCTGAGAGGGCCGGAGAATCAGGTGCAACGGGTCGAGATCGTCCCGCGCCTGTTCTGCCATGACTTTGTCGTGCTGCGTGCCGCCGTGCTCGCCAGTCTCGGCATTACGCGGCTTCCTGACAATGTCGTTCGCGCTGATCTGGCTGCCGGGAAGCTGGAGCGCGTGCTGCCGCAATGGAATACGCCGCTGGGAATTGCACATCTCGTATTCCCAACCCGGCGCGGGCTGCTGCCAGCGGTGCGCGTGCTGATCGACTTTCTGGCCAGCCGACTGACCGGAGCTATCTGACGGTGAAAGCGGCCTTCTGACGGATATCCGCGCTCGAGGCACCGATCTGCACTTCGTATCTTCCGGGGTCCACGGTGAAACCCTTCTTCCGCGCGTCGTAGCGCGTCGCATCCTTGTCGGGCTGCAGAGTAAAGGACACCTCCTGCTCTTCACCCGGCGCCAACGTGATGCGGCGAAACCCGCGTAACTCTTTCCGTGGACGTGGGAAGCCGGTATCCGGCGGCTTCACATACAGCTGAACGACCTCGTCCCCTGCTCGTGCACCGACGTTCTTCACGCGGACCGATGCGTGGATCGTGCCACCGCGGGCCACGCTCGTGTGATCGAGAGCCAGGCCCGAGTATCCGAAGCTCGTATAGGACAATCCATATCCGAACGGGTACAGGGGCTCATCTTCGAAGTAGCGATACGTACGCCCTTGCATGCTGTAGTCATCAAAGGCGGGCAGCTTCTGCGTGGCTTTGTAGAACGTCACGGGCAGGCGCCCGGCCGGATTGACGTCGCCGAACAAAACGTCCGCCACTGCATTGCCTCCGCGCTGCCCCGGATACCACGCCACGAGAATGGCCGGGATGTGGGCTTTGGCCCAGTCAACGGCCAGAGCCGACCCCGTCGTGAGCACCAGCACCACCGGCTTGCCTGTGGCCTGCAACGCCTGCAGCAGCCGCTCCTGTGTCGCGGGCAGGCGCAGGTCGGTTCGATCGCCGCCGGAGAAGCCGGGGTAGTTGACCTTCATCTGCTCTCCTTCGACATCTCCCGTCAGACCACCCGCGAAAACAATCGCATCGGCTCCCCTTGCGGCATCAAGTGCCTCGTCGAATGGCGGTTTGAATCCAGGCAGGCGCCACGCCAGGCGCACTTCCGCATCACGCGTGTCCTGGAAGTATTCGAGGCGAATCTCGTAGGCTTTCGCGGCCTGCAGATCCAGGGACACACTCTTGCTCTGCAGACGTGAGGTCGTCTGCCAGGCATCGAGCACCAGGCGGTTGTCGATGTACAGGCGGAAACCATCGTCCGCGCCCACCTCGATCTGGTATCGACCTGAGACAGGCGGCAGCAGCTGGCCGCTCCAGCGGACGCAGAAATGCTCCGAGCCGAGCGCCTGAGCCGCCGGCAGTTCCCCGCGGGCGACCAGATCGTCGGTGGGAGACACGCGGTCCCACCTGAACGCGACGCGCGGATCCACGCGTGTCAGGTTCGGCTTGCCGGCGAAATCGCCGCCGTTGAAATACTCGCCCCGCAGGCCCTGGGCGGGACTGCCTGCCTGCGGCCGCAGATACTTCGAGTCGATCACCGGTGCGGCGCGGGCGTCTTCGCGTCCCTCGACGAGGTCGGCGCCACGTGCATAGATCACTCGGGCGTTGGGTCCGACGGCGTCACGGATACCCTGCAGAATAGTCACGGGCGCCGCGGGAGTCCCGTAGTAGTTGCCCAGCAGGGACATGATCTCATCGGCGGTGGGACCGATGACCGCGATCGAGCGCAGATTGCGCGACAGGGGCAATGTGTTGTGCTCGTTCTTCAGCAGTACGATGGAGGATTGGGCGGCGCGGCGCGCCAGCCGGTCATGCTGCGGCGATTGATTGACCGAGTATGGGATGTGCGTCCAGGGAACGCGTTCGGGAGGATCGAACATCCCAAGCTCGAAGCGCGCGCGCATCAGGCGTCGCGCCGCCTCATCCACGTCCGCCTCGTTCACCAGGCCGTGGTGCACGGCGTCGACGAGCGCGCCGAAGGTCTTGCCGCAATTCAGGTCGAGGCCGCTGCGCAGAGCGAGCGCCGCGGCCTGCTCCGCCGTCGCCACGATCTTGTGCTGCGTGAAGATGTCTGCGACCGCATCGCAATCGGAAACCACATACCCTTTGAATCCCCACTGCTTGCGCAGAATGTCCTGCAGCAGCCGCGGACTTGCCGAGGCGGACTCCCCATTGACACGGTTGTAGGCTCCCATTACCGAGGCGACGTGAGCCTCCTGCACGAGAGCGCGGAACGCGGGCAGATAGGTCTCGTGCAGGTCGATCTCGGACGGGTGCACGTCGAAGTGGTGTCTCTCAGGCTCCGGCCCGCTGTGCACCACGTAGTGCTTGGCTGTGGCCACCACCTTGAGGTAGTGCGGATCGCTTCCCTGCATTCCCTCTACGAACGCCACACCCATGCGCGCTGTCAGGTAGGGATCCTCCCCGTAGGTCTCCTGTCCACGGCCCCAGCGGGGATCGCGAAAGATGTTGATGTTGGGCGACCAGAAGGTCAGTCCCTGATAGCGCCCGTGCTCATCGTGACGGAGCGCTTCTGCATGCTTGGCACGTGCCTCGTCGCTGATCGCCGTCGCCTCCTCCAGCATCAGCTTGGTGTCGAACGTGGCCGCCAGGCCGATCGCCTGGGGAAAGACCGTCGCGGGCCCGGCCCGCGCCACACCGTGCAGCGCCTCATTCCACCACTCGTAGGCGGGCACGCCGAGTCGGGGAATTGCGGGCGCCGCATTCTGCAGCTGGGAGACCCTCTCCTCCAACGTCATGCGCGCGACGAGATCCGCGGCCCGCTCGTCGAAGCTGCGCGTGGGATCCCGATAGACAGGCTGACTTTGCACACCCTGACACCACGCCGCCCCGGCACTTCCCAGGCAGGCCCCGGACACTGCCAGGGCCGCTACCCACAGCCGGACACCCGTCGCAGAATTCACAGTTCTCCGGTCCCTTCTCAGGAGGCACAGAGGGCGTATGCTACTGTAGGTGTCGGCCGGCGCGCGCGCCGTTGCTCGCTTGGGCTGGGAACGCTGTTATGAGCCATAGCTTGCGGATGCTCGGAGTAGCCTGGCTGGCGACCGGGGCGCTGTGGACCGGTGCCGACGGCGCCAACGTGCCGGCAGCCGACGCAGGGGGCGACACCTCGAAGGCGGCGAGCGCGCCCGTCGCGCCAACTCCCGGCGCTGCGCCAGCCCCCAGCCCTGCGGCAGCCACCGCACCGGGGTCTCTGGCACCGGCATCCCCGTCGCCGACGCCCGCGGCCCCGGAGGAAACCCTTTCCGAGGTCGTCATCCAGGCACCCGAGCCTGTCTATGTCGCGCCCACGCTGCGCGATCGGATAGGCCGCATCTGGGCGCCCGTCAAGATTGACGGCAAGGGCCCGTTCCGCCTGGTACTCGACACGGGCGCCAGCCATTCCGCGATCACCTCGCGCGTCGCCAACAGCGTGGACGATTCAACAGTGCAGACCGTCAACGTGCTGCTGCACGGTGTTACGGGATCGGCGGTCGTGCCCGCACTCAAGGTGCGCAGCATGGAAGTCGGCGACATGCTGATCGAGCCGACCACCCTCCCCATCGTTGCGGATGCCTTCGGTGGCGCCGAAGGGGTCCTCGGCCGCGAGGGGCTGATGGACAAACGGATCTTCGCGGACTTCGGCGCCGATCAGCTGACCATTGCCAAGTCTCACGGTAAGCGCGCGCCGCCAGGGTACAAAGTCGTCCCGCTGACGCTTACCGGCGCGGGCCTGCTCGCCGCCGATGTGCGGATCGGCTCCGTCAAGGTGCGCGCAATCATCGACACGGGTGGCGAGCAGAGCGTAGGCAACCTCGCTCTGCTGGAAGCCCTGCGACGCCACATGCCCAAAGACTTCGTCAACGAGAACATCATCGGTGTGACGCTCGACGAGCAGCGCACCAAATACATCCGCGTGCCGCCCATCACGATGGGCAGCCTGAAGCTGTACAACGTGCACCTCGCCTTCGGCAACATGGAGCTGTTCGAGCACTGGAAATACGACAGCACACCCACTCTGCTGATCGGCATGGACGTGCTGGGACTGTTCGACAAGCTCATCATCGACTACAAGATGCGCGAGATGCAGATCCGCATGCGCGACGATGGCGGCGGCGTGGAGGTGCACACCAACGACGACGCTTTCTTCTTTCGCCGCGGCAGTTGACAGCGCGCGGCGGCGTAATTGGTGGACCTCGGTGTTCGCGCTCAACGGCCGGCGCATGTTCGGGGGCTCAGGCGGCCGGCGCCATGTTCGGGCTCAGGCGGCCGGCGCCATGTTCGGGCTCAGGCGGCCGGCAGCAGCCCCGTCAGATCACGGTCCGCAAGCTCCCCGATGTGCTCCAGCGTGAGGTCGGCCGGCGGATGCCGTGCGACCTCGCGCGAGTCGAGGGCATAGTGGCCTTGACGGGGAAACACGGTCGTCAGCTTCCCGCCCCAACTGTTCTTCATTGCCGCGAGAATGCGTAGTTTGTCGTCCACCATGATGTAGTGGCGCGCTGGGTAGCGTCTCGCGACGGCAGCCAGCATCTCCTCCTTGTGGAGATAGATCAGCACTCGCCCCTCGACAGCATCCCATATCCCGGAGCGTTGCACTTTGCGCGGCTGAAACACGACATCGCCGTCCGAGAGCACGACGGTCTGGCCCCACCGCCCGCAGTGCGCAACGGCCTCGAGTGCACGAGGATAGAGCCGGCTCGCAAAAGGGTAGTCGACGAGAAAGGACGACATGCGCAGCAACTGCGGATCGTCAAGGTTCTCCAGCCGGTATCGCTGCAGCGCTACCAGGTAGTCCGCGTATCCCAGCTCAACGCGC
>CAZLYG010000059.1:0-15971 GCA_964563075.1 uncultured Steroidobacteraceae bacterium
GAGTGGATCGTGCGGATGGCTGAAAAGCGGGGGACGGGGACTTACAACGCGGTGGGTCCGTCAATCGGCGTCGGCGAGGTCGTGAGCGCGGCTCAGAATGCCGTGTCTCCGAATTCTGAGGTGACGTGGGTTCCGCTGTCGTGGCTGGGCAAGCAGCCCGGCAAAGAAGCGTTCGGAACATTGGTGTTTTGGGAATTCAACAAGGGGCATCTGACGAGGATCAGCGACGCGCGAGCCTTATCACAGGGATTGACGACGCGACCGCTGCGGACCACGTTGGCGGACACGCTCAGGTGGGGCCGCAGCCAGCCCGCCCAGGATGAGGTCAACACGGGTCCGCGACCGAAGCCGGATGGGAGTGGGTTCGAGAGCGGCCACTTGCCCTGGGCTGATTATCTGGCGCGTGAAAAGGCGGTTCTGATGGCCTGGCACGCGAGTCAGAGGACGGGCTGATATTGTGGTGGGAAAAGAGTCGCCGCGACCGTCCCGTAAGGAGCGGCGGGATGGTGACAGCGATCCCTATCGCGAAATTCCCAAGCCGCGAATATCGCTGTCCAGCGCATTCAAGAAGCCTGCAGGGTTGGAAAAACACGCGAAATGACCACCGTCAATGGCGGTGTATCCTTTAGCGGGTGCGCCCACACGCTCAACGAATGCGCGCGCGGCCTCAGGGGGACATCGGATGTCGTCTCGCCCCTGAATGACAAAGAAAGGAACCGGCAGGTCATAGCCGCCCGCTGCGGCTTCGAATTCGTCCGCAAACGGCATGAGTTTCTCGAGGCAGACCGGGTGAGCTGCCGGATCACCCGGCCAGGGGTTGAAGGCAAAGAAAGCGGCCGCCGCGGCGCTTGCGGGCTTGTCGGGTGATCCCAGCAGGGCCTGTCGCTTGATGATGAAGTCGATATCAGTTTTGGCGAAGGGTGCCCGGTTCCACTTGAAGAAGGTTCTGATGCTCGTGTCGGTAAAATCAGACCCCGTGAGTCCTTTCAACGGCCTCCGTGATGGGTCGCAGCGAAGCGCCAGCGCTGCGAGCGAGACCGATCGTAGCGGAAGCGCCTACGACACTCAGCAGGCGACGGCGTGTTAGTACAACCACTTCTTTAGAATCTGCCGCTGGAACGATTGCGGCGCGGCTATTTTATCATTAAACTTGATTAAATCAACGGCTC
Source organism: uncultured Steroidobacteraceae bacterium (assembly GCA_964563075.1). Taxonomy (GTDB): domain Bacteria; phylum Pseudomonadota; class Gammaproteobacteria; order Steroidobacterales; family Steroidobacteraceae; genus 13-2-20CM-66-19. Next base: position 1,170 of record CAZLYG010000059.1, read on the forward strand.
TATCAGCATCTTCGTCGGTCCCGACGTGCATGGCTTCAAGGTAGGCGATCAAGTGTACGGCATCGGATACGGCTTCTATGCCGAGTACGCGAGGGCACGCGCGGACCGCATCGCACATGTGCCCAGGGGAATCAGTCTGAGCGAGGCCAGTATTCTTGCCGTCAGCGGGTTGTCGGCTCTGGAGGGTATCGACGACGTCCTGCAATTGCAGAAGGGCGAAACTGTGCTGGTTCATGGTGCTGCCGGTGGCGTGGGCACGCTTGCCATTCAACTGGCGAAGCTGCGCGGCGCGCGAGTCCTCGCGACCGCGTCCACCGACGATGGGCTGGCGCTCGCAAAGCAACTGGGTGCGGACGCGGTCGTAAACGGACGGATGGGTGATATCGCGGCAGCAGTGAAGCAGTTTGCGCCCAACGGCCTGGACGCGGTGCTGGGACTCGCCGGCGGCGATTCGCTCGAGCATTGTATCGATGGGCTGCGACGCGACGGTCACGGCCGGGTCGCCTATCTCATGGGCGTTGAGCCCCTGCCGCGGCCGCGAGGCGGCATGCGAATGACGCTCTACAGTTCAATTGCCGGTACCCCGGAGCTCGAGCGTCTGAACAAGGCCGTCCAGGCAAAGAAGATGCGGGTGCCCGTCGCCGCGGAGTATTCGCTCGATGATGCTGCCGAGGCACACAAACGCCTGGAAGCCGGACATCTGCTCGGGAAGATTGTCCTGCTGGCGCACTGAGAGCGGCCTGAAATCGCCGCAGAGCCTGGGAGCTTCTTTCCGACACGCCACGCATCCTGCTCACCGGTGAGCCGAGGTGGGGCGCGGTCATAGTCAGTGTCCCGGGAGGGGAATCGGCGTCAGCGGAACAGGGACAGGTCGATCGACCGCGCGAGCGCCTGGTAGCCCGCATCACTCCCGTGCAGGTGGTCTCCGGCGTGCAATCCTGCAGCTATCTGCTTGGGGTCCGCTGGATCGCGCAGGGCCGCGTCGAAGTCCAGGACCCCATCGAAGGCACCGCTGGTGCGGATCCATGTGTTGAGCGCCTGACGCACGGCCTCACCCTCGTCCGAATAGGTGGCAGCGCCTCCGTAAGGCGTGATGGTCGCGCCCAGAACCTTCAACCCCTTCTCGTGAGCCCGCGCGATGATCTGACGATAGCCCGCCACCAGGTCGTCCACGCGTACTTTCCCTCCCGTCGCGACGGACTTGAAGGCTTCCGCAATGGGTCCCGTGAAGTGGCCGTACGCGATACCGATATCGTTGATGCCTTCGAATACGACGACGTACGCAGCGCCCGGGACACTGAGCACGTCGCGATCCAACCGCGCGAGCGCGCTCTGGCCGAAGCCGTCGTTGAGTACCCGGTTGCCGCTGATGCCCATGTTGACGACGCCCCAAGCAGTGCGGCCCGCTCGCGTTGCGAGCCGCTCTGCCAGCAGATCAGGCCAGCGCTGATTGGCATCGACTGTCGATCCCACGCCGTCAGAAATGGAGTCACCCAGCACGAGGATCGCCTTGGTAGCGGACGGCGCTTCCACCTCAACCCCTGAGATGAACGCACGGAAGGTGATCTTCTGCGCCGGGGGGAATGTGACTTCTTTCGTGAAATCGCCCTCAGCGGATACGTACCCGGTCTGTGCGCCGGTCTGATGACACGTGCACGGGCCCGTATTCTCCGGCAGGTACAGACTGATCGAGACGCTCGCGAGCGGCGCGACGGGCAACTCCACCGGATCGCTCAACAGAGGCGCTCCAGGCGGGATGGTTGCATCCGGACGGCCCGCAAACGTGAGCGCATGCTCGCTTCCCGCCTTCACGTTGCCGGATGCGTCCGCCAGAGCTACCGTCGCTCGCCCGAGCCGTAACGGCTTCGTGCCATACTCGTTCGTGAACCGCACCCGCAAGCGTCGACCCCCGGCACTCACCCTGACGACCTGCCGCAAGGTCACATTACTGAAGGTGGCCGTGGCCGGGAACGGCCCCGCTGCTGGAGTCGGCGGCAGCGGAGCCGCTCCCCAAGTGCTCACCCAAGTCGCTGCACGGGTGGGGAACGTGCCCGCAGTCAGCGTGACCAGAGTCAGCACCGCCAATGCCGCCCTTTGCCTCCAGCTATGTGCCATCATGAATCCTCCCCGTCAGAACTTTGCGCTCACACCTATGAAGTAGCGCCGGCCGAGCACGTCATAGTAGGCCGGGTCCGTGGTGCCGAGATTGTTATTGACACCAGGGATGGCACCGACGATCACGGGTGACTTGTCCGCCACATTCTCCACTCCGGCACGCACCTGCAGGATATCATTCACGGCCCACGCGCCATACCAGTCGAGCTGATTGTACGAGGCGTTGGCGAGAGTGCCCGGTATGATGCTCGGCAGGCTGGGCAAGTGCCGCCACTGCAGCTGCGTGCTGAAGGGACCGACGGCATAGCCGAAAGTGGTGTACAGCTTCCAGCGATACTGCGGCCCGGCTTCGTTGTTGCCGGTGGTACTCGCATACTCGACGAACGGAGCGCCCGTCGCGGTCTGGATCTCGTAGGACAGCAGATAATTCAGGGCGACACTGAGCGAGAGCGTCCCCGGGAGCGGCACGTGCAGATCGTGCAGACCCGCGTTCCAATTCACCTGCACATCGATCCCACTGGTGCGGATGGCTCCGATATTCGTGAAGTTGCCGGTCACACCGGCGGGAAATCCGAAGATGTTGTCCCGGTGAATGAGCTTGCAGAACACGTTGTTGGGGTCGTAGGTCGGATTGGTCCCGTCCCCGTTCAGGCACTGCTCATAGACAGAAGCGCTGGTGAGGCCGGTGATGGCATCCGACACATTGATGCGATACCAGTCGACGGTCGCCGACAGGCGGCGCACCACATCAGCATCCCACGGGGAATGCAGCACGGTCCCGGCGGTCCAAGTGGTGGCCGCTTCCGATTGCAGCTTGGGATTACCCACCTGAGTATCCAGAGCGATGCTGGAGAAGGCTCCGAGGCCGATGAAATTGTTGCCGATCGGCACGCCACCGGCGAGAGCCGAGCACAACGCCTGCACCTTGGCGCGGTTGGGGTTTGATGCGACGTTTCCATAGGGCGCCGTGGTGATGCTCGAGCAGGCATCGAAGGTCGGCACGGTGGTGACGATCGTAGTGGGTGATTCGAACAGCTCCGCCACGTTCGGAGCACGATTGGCGAGCTGATAGCCGCCGCGGATCGTGAACCAGTTGGTACTGTCCCAGGTGGCCAACGCCTTGTAGGTGTTGACCGTGCCGGCCGTGTTGTAGTTCGACACGCGCGCACCGAGCTCCAGGCCCAGGCGCTTGATGGCTGGAAGATCCTTGAGCAGAGGAACCAGGAGCTCCCCATAGCCCTCCTTCACCCAGGTTGCGCCCCCGGCCTTCGCCACGTCGAACACACCGCTCGCGGCCGACAGGATGTTGCTGTTGGTCATCGTCGGATCCGGCTCGAAGGCGAAGCCGTCGTGGCGATAGTCCGCTCCCAGGACGGCGCGTATCTGACCCGCGGGCAGGTCGACCACACCGCCTTGGGCGAACGCCTCGAACACGTTCTGCAGGATGGAGGTGGTGCCTTTCATGCGTGCCGCCACTATGTCCACGCAGTCCGCGGATGGCGTGAACTGCTTAAAGACCGGGAGCCCGCTCGTACAGGTCGCCGATCTGCCCAGGAAGTTGTTGCTGTTGGAGTAGCCAGCGCCGAAGAACGGCTGCGCGATCAGGGTCTGGTAGGCGACTGTATTCACGAATCCCGATGTGTAGTCGGTCACTATGGTCGTATCGCCGTGGGAGGCATAGGCGTCCCACGTCCAGTCCTTGAGGAAGCCGACCTCGGGAATCTTGCCGCGCAGCCCTGCGGTGACCTGGTACGTATTGGTCGTATTCTGTATGGTCGTAGGTCCCATCCACGGCAGCTCCATATTGAGATCCCACGCGCCGTTGGGATTTACCGTGCGGGAGTTGAGCAGATAAGCGAGCTGCGCGGGCACCGGGTGGTCCTGTCCGAACGTGCATCCGCCGATCGGCGCGCAACCGAGTGCGACGTACTGAGGCAGGGTGGCGTTGCCGAAGCCCACAGTCGCCGGATCGGGCGTGTTGGGGTTGCTGTTATAGGGAATCATCGCCGACCAGGCGATCGAGGCCGGCGTGTAGTTGCCTGTCGAGGTGGTCTTGCTCTCCGTGAAAGAGCCCTCCGCGTAAGCGGTAACACGGTCATTGATATCGAAGAACCCGTTGGCAAACAGCGAGTAGCGATCCAGTGGCAGCGACAGCAGCGCCGTGGTGTCATTGTGTACCAGTCCGTTATTGCTGTTGCCGGCCGTACCGAGGATCTTGAAGTTCGGATAGAGCGGGCCGTTGTAACCGACGGCGCGTGAGGTCGCCGAGGTGCCCGGGGAGAACACCGAGCCGTCGGTGTTCACTCCGAACAGAGTGGCCCCCCCGGCTCCGCCTGAGACCTCGCCGGGCGGCACGGGCTGCCCGTTCGCGAAGGTCTTGCCGGTGAAAGGACAGCCGGCGCCAGCGCCGGCGAACACGCAGTCCACTGCGGCCTGGCTGGGCGCGTTCGTGACGAAGCCGGTAGGATCGGTAATGGAGAACTGCGGGATCGGCAGGAAAATGTCTGCGTTGGTGAGCGGGTCGGTCCAGGCGGCGGTATAGAAGCTACGATTGGCCTGATAGACGGGATCGCGCTTGGCGTAGCTCACTCCCAGCGTGACGTTGCCCCGGTCATCGGCGAGGTTGGAACCGAGCAGAACGCTGCCCTGCAATTGCCGGCCGTCGCCCTGGGCTGTCTGCCCCCATTGGGCATCGATCTGTGCGCCGCTGAAGTTGTGCTTCAGCTTGAAGTTTACCACTCCGGCTACGGCATCGGCGCCGTAGACGGCCGCGGCACCTCCGGTGATGACCTCGACGCTGTCGATGGCCGCGACCGGAATGCTGTTGAGATCGATCGACAGACTCGCGTTGAAGGGCTGCGCGCGGCGGCCGTCGATGAGCACCAGGGTCCGATTGGCACCGAGGCCGCGTAGGTCGACGGTCGCGGCGCCGGGGCTGTTCGTGGGGCTCGCCTGGATGTCGGCGGCGCCTGTGAACTGGTTGTTGCCCCCGGAGAACTGCGGGAGTTTATTGAGCTGGGTCTCGATGCCGATCTGGGCCGAATCGGCGAGATTGTCGCTCCCGATCGTCACCAGGGGGCTGGCCGATGTGAAGTCGCGCCGCAGAATGCGCGACCCCGTCACGACGACTTCCTGCAGCGAGGGCGTTCCCGTGCTCTGTGCGGAAGAGTCGCCGGCTTGAGGGCCACTCTGGGGAGTCTGGGCCAGCACCGGGGCGATCCCCCCCGCCATGCAGGCTGCGACGGCCGCGGAAACGAGGCCACGCGAGGAAACACGCCGTTGATCGCAGTCTGCGACTGTTGTTTTCATGCACCCCCCTTTGAAATGCATGTCGCCCTGATCGGGCTGCGCGAGAATGCGGCCGCTCGTGGCGGTTTGAAAACGGACTATTCGTTCACCGTGTGTTAATCTTTTTCGAACACCGAAGTTGGCTTGCCGCGCATAGCCCGCGAAGGCGAGCCCGAAAGCCGGGAGTTTGAGCAGACAAGCGGGGGGTGCACTCGTGGCGCGGATGACTCTGCGGAGAATCGAAGTCTTCGTGGCCGTTGTGGAGTCGGGCGGTTTTCGGGCTTGTTCCGACCGGCTGGATATCTCTCCCGCGGCGGTCAGCCATCAGGTGAGCCAACTCGAGCACGAGATCGGCCATCGGCTATTCATTCGCAGGCGCGGCCGGATGTGCGGGCTGACGGAGCACGGCGTCAAGGCGTACGCCGAAGCCAAGGATCTGCTGAGTCACGCGAGCCGTTTCGGCGATCTGCTCGGAGCGATGCGCAGCGGAGTCGCCCGCCAGGTCACGATTCTCGCGGATGCCATCCTCGAGATGCATCTGGCGAAGCACATCGCTGCGTTCGTCGCGGCGCAGCCGCACATCCAGGTATCTTTGCGGCGCTCACATTTCGAGGAGATGGTCCACGAGTTGGGTGCACAGCGGGCGGACATCGCCTACTTCTATGCGGCGGGCCCCGTCAACGTCATGGCTTCCGAGCGTGTCTGGCTCGAGCCGATCTGCATCTGCGCAGGCGGCGATCATCCTATCCTCGCGCGTCAGCATCTGACGCTGCAGCAGCTGCAGCAGTTTCCTTTCGTGGCGCCGCCCGAGGGCGCCCACTTCCGGCGCAGCGTCGATACGCTGTTGCGGCGGCAAGGTATCGAGCGGTACCCGATCGCTCTGGAAACCAGCCACGCTAACATCGCCCGCGAAGCCGTTATCGGCGGTTTTGCCATATCGGCCGTAGTCAGGCGCTATCTGGAGGAGGAGCTGCTGCGCCAGGGTGTTCGGCAGGTGCCCGTCCCCGCCCTGGAGGATCGTCTGTGCCTGGAAGTGCGCCGGGCCATGCGCCGCGATTTCACGCTGGATCACACGATCCTGCTACTCCTGCAGCAGCTGAACCGGGCCGCGCCTGAGCCCGGCCACGGCAACCCGCGACGGAAATCGGCCGCCCCTTCGGTCCTCCCCTGCCCCTGACAGCACGCGGCGCCTCGGGTGCCGCAGCCTCGCCAGGAAGGCGCCGCCCAGCACCAACAGGAGTGGCTATACTCAGCCGGCTGCTGGCGATGCAAGTCACCTGCCACCATGACCGAAGTAATCCCGACTTCCGAGGAGCTCGCGGCCGCTGAGCGGCATGACCGTCGCGGCGAGCATGCGCAGGCGATCGATTGTCTGGCCCGTGCTGCACAGGCGGGTAACAACGAGGCCATGACGCAGCTCGCAAGGCGTCTCATCGCGGGAGATCGCGCACCGATGATGCCTAAGGAGGGGGCACGACTCCTCCTGGATGCCGCGCGCGCCGGCAATGCCGAAGCTGCCTCGGCGTTGGCAGTGCTCCTGGGGCTTGGCGCCTACGTTCCTCAGAACATGAGTGCCGCGTTCGACACCCTCGGCTACGCTGCCGAGCGCGGCTCGCAGTCGGCACGGCGACAACTGGGAGTTCTGCTGCCGTCTCACTCGCTCACGCTTCGAGCGCAACGAGACGAATCCCCGTTGCTGTGGCGCCAGCTCGCGACGCAGGCTGCCTCGGCGGAGACCTGCTGGAGTGCGTCCCCCGCGGCACTATGGCCAGGTTCTCCGGTGTATGCGGTCAATCGAATGCTCCCGCCGGAACTGTGCGATTGGCTGATCGACCGCTCGCAGGGGAAGCTGACTCGTGCGCGAGTCTATGATTCCGATGCGGACAGGGATCTCGTCCATCCGACGCGAGCGAACACCGCAGCGGCGTTCAATCTTCTGGAGGCGGAACTCGTCCATATCGTGGTGCAGGCGCGCATGGCCCACATCTGCGGGGTACCGCTGTCCCATCTGGAACCGCTCACGGTGCTTCATTACGCAACCGGTGAGCAGGTGCGAAATCATTTCGACTTCGTCGATCCGCAGGCGCGCCACCATGCCACCGAGCTGGCGCGTCACGGGCAGCGTCGTCTTACCTTCCTCATCTACCTCAACGATGACTACACCGGGGGAGAAACCGACTTCCCGCAGCTCGGCATTCGCTTCAAAGGCAAGAAGGGAGACGGCTTGTTCTTCGTGAACGCTGGCGAGGACGAGCGGCCCGATCGGCGCATGCTGCACGCGGGTCTGCCGCCTGAGATGGGAGAAAAATGGATCGTCTCCCAGTTCATCCGCAGCCGACCGACCCTCTCCAATCGCTGAACGCTGGCCCGCGGCGCATACGCGTGCTTTGGGCGTGCATGATACGGAGGGTCAGCAGTCTGTGTACCGACGGTAAAGTCCCGAACTCAACCGAGCCGCCCTTACACAGCTGCCAAGGGCTCGAGAACGGCTCGGTGCGCTATCAGTTGCAGAATATCCAGCCAGAGACACGCAAGCTCAACTGTTTCCCTCAACCGGGATACACGGCTCAGGGCCACTCCGTGAACTTGCGCTTGTCTTCCGAGGTCAGCTGCGCTCCAGAATCCACCCCGTCGGGTAGCGCTCTTAACGACAGCATGCTCGAGCTGCTGGGCAAGTTGGTTCACTAGCGAGCGCCAGTCTGTGCCCATGAACGCAAGAGCCCTCCCATTTTCATCGGATGGAATCAATATGTCGCTTCTACCCCCTACCCCGAGTGCCCCGCATGCGGGAGCTCACGAAGTTCACCGGGCTGTCGCGGTCCGTGATCCATGCTCTGCAGGCCGAGGGTCGATTTCCGCAAAGCCTGAAGCTCGGCGTCCGGTCGGTAGGATGGCTCGAGTCCGAGGTGCTTGCGTGGCTCGAGGAGCGGATCGCGGCGAGACGCGGTCGAGCTGATTCGTCTAGCTGCGGCGCCCTCACATCGGTGCGCAACGGGGTGACTGCGTTGGCGGACTCCGATCACACCCTGCCGCTCACGGGCCAGGAGTTGGTTCGCGGATGCACGAGGCGCGGGTTGGCATCCTGCCTGATCACACAGAACGGACGTGCGATACCGTCATCCGCGCGCGATAAGCGGACATCTTCCTGGACCGCGCGACGCGCTGATCAAAATCGAAGCGCTTCGGCACGGCTATCTGGAATTTTCGAAAATCAGCGTGACTCGGGTTGAGTAGATAGTTCCACTCTTCGGTCACGATCGCCGACGGCACTTTCAACACCGCCGTCTCGCCCCGCTCCAGCCAGTCACCACCGATCATCTGCAATAGTGCCGGAGTTGCCGCAGCGAACCAGTTGACAGGCAATGTGCCGATCGAAACGGTCTCGACTCGCACGCTCGCCGGAATCACGGCACGGCCCAGAACCGTCGCCGGCACCCATCCACGGCGGCGATAATTGACGGTGTATTCGAGAACGGCCAGGGAGATGCTGCCCGAGCTGTACACGACAGCCCGGCCCCGGGGCGTCCACCGACCACTGGCATGAAGTCCACCGTCGCCGCTGAACAGCTGATGCCGATAGACATACTTGCCGAGACGGTAAACGGTCAGGCTCACGCATAGACCCCATGCTCCATCTGGTAGAGCATGTTCGATACCTTCTCCGCTCCGGGATCGCTGGCGACGGCAGCGAGGGGGGAACGACCACCCAATGCCGGACTGGGCTCACGCAGCCACCCCACGGCATTTTCGCGACTCTCCAGCACCAGCACGGCAAGCGCCAGGATACGCGCCAACCGCACCAGTCGATCAGAGGTGGGCGCATCGAGTCGCGTTCGTTTCTTCCAGCGAGCGCGCGTTCGTAAGCTCACCTGCAGCAGCCGATCCTCTTCGACGGGGGTCAGTTCCAGAGCTTCGGCTACGGCTTCATAGGCCGCCACAGGCAAGCCTCGTTCGACTTCTTCAAGGAGGTCCAGGTGCGCGGCGCGCGTACCGAAGACTTGCGCGCCGCCCAAAACCGAGATGACGTTCGGTGTCACGGCATAGGTCCCTGATGTGCAATTTGGCATTGAGTTTAGTGCCATTTGCCATGATTGGCCAATCGGGGCCGCTCGAGGCTTGGCTATCAGCCCGGCTAGCTGCGCGACATGGGTCAATCGACGGCAGCGGGCGACTTGCCTACACTCGAAAGCGCCCGTTCGCCGCTATTTGCGCGTAGCCCGTCCAGGAAGTCCGACCAGGCTTGCATCATCTTTCTCCGCTCAGGCAGGTACTCGGCATAGTTGTACGCTGCTCGCACCTCATCACGCTCACCATGCGCGAGCTGTCGCTCGATAGCATCCCGCCCCCAGCCCTGCTCGTTGAGGAGCGTGCTGGCCATGCTGCGAAACCCGTGTGCAGTCATGTCGTCCGTCGTATATCCCAGCCGGCAAGGGCGGCGTTCAACGTGTTGTCCGACATCGCCCGGGCAGTAGTCCGCACGGATGGAAGCAGGTAGCGGCCGGACCCCGTAACCGGGTGGAGCTCGCGCAGGATCGTCACGGCTTGCCGCGACAGCGGTACAGCAAGAGCTATATTAGCAACATCGAACCGGGGACCGTAAACATCACGCTTGCGAATCTGGAAAACATCGCCGATGGGTTGAACTGCCCAGCGGAAGACCTTTTGAGGCGGCCCTTCCAGCCCAAGAGCCAGACGATAACTGCGGCGGAGTAGGACGTGTGGCACCGGAGCCACCGCGTGTGGAAAGTGCTCTGAGGTCTACTTTGTACGTTCGGCCGCTACCAGCGCTGCCCACATTCGTCGCCGCTTGCGCACAGCCCTCATCGACAAGCCCACGAGGTGCGCTACAGCCATGCTCGACTTTCCCAAGCCGAAAGTCGGTAGCATACTTCAACGCCCCGCCAGAAGTGCTTTCTCCGCGGATCTGAACAGGAGTGCGTTGTAGCTGAGGGTCCAGAGGCAGTGGTGCGTTCTGTAGGTATGCGGGCCTTGGCATCATCTGTGGCCTGTATGAGGTTCATCACGGTGCGCTTCAGTTCCTCGGCGCAGAACATCACGAGCAACATCTGCATTGCCCGAAACATTAAAACATTCCGTTCCAGGGCCGGAAGGCTCGTGCAGAGAGGATCTGTGAACAGTTTCGCGAGCATACGAAGATCGTGCGGAGAATGGACCTATCGCGGGGGAACAGATTGCCGGGGTCGGAAATTGCGGTGGCTCGCCAGCGGCGGCGGCGCCTCACGACATTCGCAAGTTAGTCAAACGCCGCAACCAACCCCAAAAAACACCAAGACAGCACAAAGGCTGGCGCGCGACGCACGCACACAAATGGGTTGGTGAACAGATGTCGCGCGAGGCGCCGCAGCCGGGCATCATGTTCATGCAAGCGTCCTACCCGCCCAGGAGCGATCAGCGGTGGCGGCTCGTCCAATGCTCGGCACAACGACATGATGACACCAATGGATGCGAAAGCAGCCGGAGACCGCAAATGCGGTGTAAGGCCCTCGCAACCCAGCGCGCACGCAATGGTCAACGGAGCGACCTGAAATTCGAGCGCCCGGACCCGCCCGTCCGCCCACCGCCCGGCAGAGACGAAGTCTGACCATCCGAAACGACGACTCGATTGGCTTATCAACATGCCACCTTGTGAAATCGCCGCCGCAGAAACCGAGCTGTATCTTACGCTGCCGCTGAAGAGAGGTCGGCGCATTTTGCGTCCCATCCAGTGCGCTGCTCGTGGATCTAAACGGGCTCGGACTCGAAGAACTCCGGATCGAAGCAGGCTTGCAGTTGCGTCTGCGCCTGCTGAGGAACTCCACGCCGATTGCAGAACTCGCGCCAGCGCTGGCGCACAGTCCGCTGAACGTCATCGATGATCGCGTTGGCCTGGGACCTTCTTAGTCGGAAAGACTCGCAGCTCGAGAGGAGATTCTCCCTCACGGCCAGTGCGCCGTACTCCCCGATCGCCAAGGCGAGGTATCGCCTGCGCGTATTCCCCGGTTGAGGGACAAGATCGAAGGCCGGTGAGAGGCGGAAATGCACCGTCTCGGCCACCAGCGCGTGGTTCCGGTCGTGATCGTCGGTGGCCGTCGTCAAGCAATTGAAGGCCATGCGGCGGAAGAGCTCATGGCAATCCTCTTCGGCAGTCACCGTCCAACGCGACAACTCGCGAGCCAGGCGCGGGTAGGAGCCGGCGTATGAGTATTTCGCAAACGCCTCCTCTGCCTGGAAGACGGTACAGGCGCTGACCATCCGGTGTCGGAGCACGCCCTCGGCACGACAGGTCCGGTCAAATCGCTTCACGAGCAGTACGTCCTGGCCATGAATCTGCGCGATGTCGTGGTCCGGCACCACGATGCCGCAGGCTGCGGCCAAGTCCAGCATCGCGCACTCTACTCTGACGATGTTGAAGCGATCGTTGTGGCGATTGAGCTTCGCAAGCCATACGGCATTGTCTTTGGCAACGGTCAGCTTCGGACGCGCGCCCCCTGCAGAGGTGCCCGCACCGAAAGCCAGCGCCGCCTCCTGTTCTATGCGACTCAGCGGAATCTCACGATCGATTTTCTGCAGAGCCTCGATCAGTGGCAGCTCCAGTAGCTGCGTCCACTGCAAAATCGGTTTCTCCTGGGCGGGCGTATCGGACGTCTTTCCGAAGGCGAGCGCGCCGCCGCGATCGGCAGTGTCCATCCACAGATAGTCGAAATCGCTGTGAAAGGAACCGCCGTACAGTTGTGCAGCGACTTGGCGGCCCCAATCATCAGGAATCGCATCGCGAATGACCCCGAAGAACCCTGACGACAGCGTAGTGGCAAACACCTGCTCTCGCAGCGGCAATGCAATGGGGTCGAGCGGCACCGCATCGACCCTGGCGAGATACGACTGCGCATAGACGAACTCTCCCGACGGAGGGCTCGTGGCAGGCTCCCAATCGAAGCGTCCCGCGACGCTCGCGTGAGACTGGCCCGGCAGATAGATGAACACGTAGGCCAACTGTGGCATCGAAGGGGGGCCGCTTAGAACTTGTTGTTCAGTGACCGACGTGGACGCACACGTTTATCGACGGCCGAGAAAGTGAGGGCCTGGCCGTCGCGGTCGAGACCCGGGTCGGCGACGAGATCCAGCTCCTGCAGCAAACCCAGCGCCCACAACGCGCTCACATAAGCGCCGATCTCGGTCTGGGGAGATCCTTTTTCAATCGCCACGACGGTGGCGCGCGACCGGCCAATCTGCTTCGCAAGATCGCCCTGGCGGAGCCTCCGTCGAACCCGCGCAAGGCGCAGCCGGGAGCCCAGACGCACCAAGGCTTGGGCTGGAGGGTCGTCTGAGTGCTGGTTAGACGCCATGTTCGCTATACTTGTCTATATCAGTCATAGTGTCAAGTATAGTGAACTCCACGTCCCCTCAAGCGACTGAGGCGGATCGTTGATCGCTTTAGCCGCTGTCAATTTCAGGGCACGAACATCGCATCAATCATGTTCCATTGAAGGATGTCTCTCCGATCGACGTCGTGGAACGCCGAAAAAATCTTCCACAGGATCAGCCGCAGGGGATCCCAATCCATGGAGTCGACGCGCGTCCGTGCGTGCCATAGCCAGTTTGCTCTCGAACCGCTGATGCAACTCGTCCTTGCCAACTACTTCGCCCTGATACCGGGCCATCGACTGCTCAAAACCGGTCCATTGGACTGGCCGCAATGAGCCGGTTCCGTCGGTAAGCACGTCACGACCCAGATAGAGTTCAATGCTTGCTGCCACGCCGTTCACGTCCAGATGCGTCAGACCGCCCGGACCTAATGTCGGATAGCTTCGAAGCAGATCGAGCTCAGGCAGACACAAGAGTTTGATGTTGACGGGCAGCCGGATACGGCTAAGTGAGGCGAGCGCGGCATGAGCCGCTGTGTCGTTGTCGAAAACCGCTGTTATTTTGTTTGCGATACCGGCTCCGGCGAACGCCTTGACGAGGTTCGCAAGAACTCCTGCCCCGCCGCCGACGCGAAACCCATCGGAGTCCATGAACGCGAATGCGTTCGCGAGGTGCGGAAACAGCAGTTGCATCACCTCCTGCAGGATCCAGCTGTCGCTCCTGCCTTCCGTCACGATAACGGTTCGCGAGGGCATTGGATACACGTACTGCGGGACACCGCCGTGTGGTGAGTGGAGATCCTCATCAATTTCGATCTGCTCTTGCAGTACGAGATCGGTGACGTCGTAGAAAATGTCCTTGGACGCCGGCCATGCCTCCAGGGCCAGTCTCAGCATCACTCGTGGATCACGCCCGGGATAACCGCACCAATTCTTGCTGAGAAGGTAGCCAATCGACGGACTCTCATCGGCTTGTGCGCTGCCCGCGACGAGCCCCAGGCGACGAATCTCTCTGAACGAGGCAATCCAAGTCTCAACGTCAAGGCATCTCAGGTTGCTGAGCACGTCGTCCCGCCACGCAGAATTCGCCGGGTGAGTATCAGTTTCCCACTCGGAGATCTCATGACTAACCGCCTGCAAGTATGCTTCCTTGGCGGTATCCAGTCAGAAAATACGCAGTAGCAGTCGGGTCACAGATGCGAGATATCCACATCGCCCCATTCGCGTTGCAGGTATTCGGCCACGAGGCGCCGGTGGCAGTGATGCGGTTTGTCCTCGCTGCACAGCAGGCACCCGTCACTCACCAGGTCTTTGGGCACGCTCTGTTCGATCTTCCTCGAGCGCATCAGGTCGAGGAAGTCGTGCTCGTAGCGCTGCCAGTCACCGCCCTTTTTCCTGTATTCATCCAGCAGTTCCTGCGTCGGCGCGAGCTGCGGTAGATGCACGTAGTCGATCCCGCAGATCTGCGCCAGAAAGTACTGCAGGTCTTCGCGCTTCGCGAAGCCCGCGAGCTGCGACACGTTGTTCAGTCGAACATCGACGACGCGTTTGGCACCTGAAGCCTTCAGCCTCGAGAAAAACCCTTCGGCAGAGGTCTTAGTGAATCCGATCGTGAGTATCCTCACGGCGTGCCCGTCTCCGAGGCCGCGACGTCTGCTTCGACATACGCGATCCGCTGCCCTTGGAGCTCGTAAGCCTCTCCCGACAACTGCTCGTCGCTGCGAAACATGTCGTGCTCGGGTATTCGTAGCTGGCGACGCAACCGGAAAAGCGCATGCGAGTGTGGCTCCAGAGAGCCCGACTCCAGGATATGAGCCACCTCGATCCCTTCCACTGCGAGATGTCGCGACACGAGAATCGTGCGATGACACTCTAGGGGATCCTTCTCCGCGCACATGATCGCGATGGTGTGTTCACCCATTCCCGTCTTCAATCGCTGCAATCCCTCCCGAAACAAATCCGTCGCCGCGAGGCGCGCGTAACTGACTCGACTGCCCTCGTAACACGAGCGGTCTTTGCTGCGGGCACCAAGCTCTTC
>CAZLYG010000060.1:0-12758 GCA_964563075.1 uncultured Steroidobacteraceae bacterium
CACCAATGGCGTGGACACCTCCACCCAGGGAGCCGACCTCGTGCTGGATTACGTGACAGAGCTCGATCGCTTCGGCAGCGTCGACTGGTTCGTTAACGCCAATTACAACAAGACGATCGTCACGGGAATTCGTGCGACGCCGGCGCAGCTGGCCAGCGTAGGTCTGGCAATCCTGGACCCCACCGCGTTTGCCGGACTGACCACCGGACAGCCAAGATACAACATCAATGTGGGTGGCGTATGGACCGCAGGCCGGTTGACGGTCAACCTGCGAGAGGTCATCCACGATACCGTGACCACCGTTTCCAGCGACAACGGCGCGACTACGCCGGGCAAAATCACCTACTACACGAGCTACTCGGGGATCATTCCAATCACCAACATCGACATCGGTTACGATGTGCTGAAGTCCGTGAAGCTCACGGTAGGTGCGGTGGACGTATTCAACCGTTATCCGGACAAACTCAACCCGGGTCTGCTGGCTGCTTACCAGAAAGGCGGATATTCGTTCGCGGCGGATCAATACACGGTCGGACCGCTCGGGATCAACGGGGGTTATTATTATCTGAAAGCCACCTACACGTTCTAAAGAGAACGGCGGCGGGCACTGCTCCTGCGCCCGCCGCTCTTCTCACCAACCATCCCTCAGCCGCGCTCTGATCCCGCGGAGGAGGCCGATGCCGTGGCCGTTGGCGCCTTCTCAGCCAGCAGCTGCTCGATCTTCGCCGTGAACTCCTTCTTCAGCTGTTCGTTGAACTCGCCACTGGCGGGCGAGGCGAATCCGGAATGGATGCTGCGCACGCGGCCATCGCGTCCGACGAATACCGTCGCCGGCCACGTATTGAGATTGACCAGTTGCGGCACCTTTTCCCACATCTCTGCGGGCGCGCCGGCGATGAGGTAGGTGTACTTGACTCCGTACTGCTTCACGAATGCGCGTTCGCGGGCCAGGCTCGACTGCTGCTCGGGCTCCTCGAAGTCGAGTGCCACGATCGCGAGCCCCTTGTCACGATACTCCTTGTCCAGCTGAACGAGATACTGCGCTTCGTCGTGGCAGTTCGGGCACCAGGTACCTGTCACGATGGCGAGGACCACCTTGCCTTTGAAGCGGGGGTCGTCGCTGGAAACGAGCTTGCCGTCCACATCGGGGAAGTTGAAAGTGAAGCGCTCGTTCGGATCGCGAGCTGTGGTGTGCGTCTCGTAGTTCTCCGGCTCGGGGAGTCCTTTCTGGCGTGCCACCTCCGGCCTGTAAGCCACCAGCTGAGAGGCATAGCGGCCGTCGGCAGGGGAGTCGTCGTAGCCCTTGGCACCACCGGCGTGGCCGCTGTAGCTCGTGGCGGTCAGGCCTGCCGGCGCGGCGTTGGAGGCGGGTCGCGGCCCGTTCTGCAGGACTTCCAGCGTACCGTCGGGCCGCGGGGTGACAACGATGACGCCGGGGCGCGAGCCGTCGAAATGGCTCAGAACCCACTTGCCATCCTTGAATGTACCGCTGTAGGCGCCCGTGTCGCCGTCGACCCGCAGGATGGAGGCGGCGACATCAGCGCCTTTCTGCTCAACGATGAGCCGGAAGGCCTTCTCGCCTTTGGACGAGGGAGTCTCCAGCGGAATCTCCCAAGAGCCGGCAATGGACGGAACGTTCGCGGTAGCCGCCTTCACGGAATCCACGTGCCGCGTCGCCTGGAAGCCATACTCGGCGCTGCTGTCGCGGGACTGCGAGACCACCTTGCCCTTCAGCTCGCCGTTCTCAACGGATGCCGTGATGGTCGTGAGGTAGTGATCGATGTGCAGCACGAGCTGGCCGTTCTCGAACGAGGCGCTCGTCGTCTGCTCGTAGGGCTCAAAGCCGTCATAGAAGGTCCCTTTCAGGGCGGCTCCGGACCCGGAAATGTCCAGGCGGAACGGAATGACCGTGCCATTGGACTGGATGAGGCTCGCGTCCCACCGGCCATCCGGGGGTGAGCCAGGGGAAGCAGCGCCGGCAGCCAACGGGCTCGAGGCCAGGGCGGCCAGCACCGCGCATCGTACGAGTGTGTTCATTTCGATCCTCCGCTGAATGAGTGAATGACAAGATGATTGGAATGGGCGTATTGCACCCACTCCGGCGGCAATCCCCGCTTGGTGGCGAGCAGGATCTCGAGGATGCTGCGTCGATCTGCGGCCGAGAGGTAAGCGAAGTCGGGGCTCTCATCCTCGCCGCTGAGTACCTGCAGCAACCGGTGATACACATACGACTTGGCAGGCTCCGGCACTGCGTCGAACGCATCCGAGTAGATCAGGTAGCTGCAGGGATAGCGAAACAGCCGTGTGCTCAGGTCGAAGTCGCGCAGCGAGCGCCCACGAGCGTCCTTCGGCCCGCGCGCTGCGAATTCCTTCGCAAACGCCGACTGCGAGGCGTTCTCTTTCAGTCCCAGCCCCGACAGCGGCGCTTCATTGGCAAACAGCAGGTAACGCACCAGCTGTTCGGCGGGTCGCTCGAACTGCTGCCGCAGGCGATCGGGCAGGGCGGTGTTGCCGGACTGCGGGCCGGTTCCACCCCGGCTCGACTGCTCGTGCGCATACAGCGCCAGGCGCGTCTTGTAGTTGGTCAGGGTGATGAGGTTGTGCATCTGGGTCTGATGCGCCAGAACCAGGTGCGCCACCACATCACTGTCAGCGCTCAGGTACGCGCTCGCAGCGAACGGCCGGGCGAACGGCACGAGCTTCGTTGCCGCGGCGTTCGGATCAGCGGCTGAAGCGATTTGCGTCTCGTCGACCGAGGCATTGCCCATGTGCATCAGGCCTGCAATCTGCCCCGTGACGTACCACCCGCCCCAGCGCTCGGACAGTGGACTCTCCTGGTCAGTGATCAGGGAGCGCGTCCCAGGGACGAGCGTACCGGTGGACGTTGGATAGACGGAGCGCAGCAGCACACCGGGGATTCCGCGTGTGCCGGCGGCGATGTGGCATTGCGTGCAGTCGAGCTCTGCGCGCTGGAATACGGGCTTGTCCACCTTGTGCTCATCGAGCAGGTAGAAGATCGCGCCCTGCATCGGATCGAACGACACGATCTCGATCGCCTTGCCTTCATGAACCGACCCCACATACACGTCGTCGTTGAAGTAGAGCGCCCGCGGATGGTCGGGTGAGATTTTCGGGTACTGAAAGCTGGTCTTGGAGAACACCAGCGTCTGCGAGTCGATGGGTACATCGAGCAGCTGCAGCACGGAGCGCAGGTAGCCGTGGTCCGGCTCGTAAGCGAGTAGAGCTTTGCCGTCCTCGAGTCGCTTCTCGAGCCGAGCCACGGGATCGTGCAGGTCATTCGAGCGGTAGTTGATGGGCGCGTCGCTGAAGGGGATGTAGCCCTGATTGCGCACGGCAATCTGTCCTGTCGCAGGTAGCGTGCCGGCCGCAAGAAGTACGATGGCCAGCGGGCTCAACCTGCGATTGCGTTTGCCGGCAATGGCCAGCGGGCCCAACCCGCGATTGCGCTTGCCGGCGACCGCCAGCGTGCGCAAGCCCCTGTCAGCCTGGAGAGCTCGTTCAGACATGTGGCTGCACATCGACGTCTACCAGCAGGTGCACGGTGGCTGGCGGCAGGCACGTCTTGTCGCTGCAGGACTGGAAGCGCACGGAGACCGGAACCTGTTGCCTGCCCGTGCCGGCGTGCTGCTTGACCTGAATGGGCAAGGTCAGCTTCAGGGAGTCGGTGTAATACTGGATCTCGAAGCCGAAGCCGGGATCCATGCGGCGGATCGGGTCGGAGCCGCTGGGCGCACCCGCGGGCTGCACGATCGAATTGTCGTCCACGGCAAACTGCAGCTCCGTCGGCCCCTGCGGATGCTGCTCGAGGCCGTAGACGTGCCAGCCCTGGAGAATCTGGCCCGTGAGCTCGAGGGTCGAACGCTGTCCGGGCTGCAGGGTCGCCGCGGACGCTACCGCTACGTGCCATTGGACCGTCTGCGGCGGCTGCCATTGCGGAGTCTGTGCGTGGGCTGCTGCACACACGAGCCCGGCGCAGGCGGCCGCCGACAGCCAGATTCGGGAGAGCGTACGAAGCGGAACAGGGGGCTCATTCATAGGTCAGCGCTCATCTGGAAGGCTCGAAGGCCGGGGGATCGGTCTGTCCCTGATGGCAGTTCCCGCAGGTCACATGGGCCACGTAGCGCGGATCGCCGAGCTGGGACAGATACTTCGTATTGATGTCGCTCAGCATCGTCATCATGAGACGCGCCGTCTGCTTCTTGGGATTCTCATCGGAGGCGTAGTCGAAATGATGCGACTGCGGGTCCTCGACGTGACAATGCTCGCAGCGCACGCCGAGCTCCTCGCCATAGCGCTTCATCAGGGCCTGCAACCGTGCCGCAGGGATGTTCTTCGGCAGCACGGTGAGATTCGTGGGTTGCGCGTACGCGGTAGCAGCGTCGTCGGTTGCAGCAGCGGCGTCGGGTGCCTCCGCGGCAGCCACGTGCGAGAACAGACGAGAGGATACGGCGATCACCAGGATGCCGATCGGTACCGTAGAAGACCAACGTAGATTCATCGGAAGATCGCCGCACATATCGGGAAAGGATTAGTGTCGGCAGCCGCCTGTCGCATGGGCCAGCGGCTGCTGTCGCGGCAATGTAATCGCCGCCTGAACGGCGAACAATGCCAATGTTAGAAGATGTTGGCGCGCGATCCGAACAAACGGCAATGAGCCGCACAGCGCGCTGGCCGTGCAACCGGAAAGTCACCGCCCGCACGCGCGGCCGTGCGTTCATAACCTGCCTGTAACCGGCTCATGACCCGGATCAAACGCCAAACAGAAAGTTATGTGGGGCAGCAAAAAAAGGCGTTCACAGGCGAACTGCCGCCTCGCTAGACTGCATGCCGGCGCTGCGCTGCAGGTCTGCTCGCTCGAGGACCCCCTTCCCCGCAGGACTGACTTGTGCGTCGCGCCACCCCTCTCATGTCAGGAGCCGCGCAGCCGTGATGTTTGTCGTACGCTCGAGCCTGTACGCTGCACTTGTAAGCCTCGCGAGTGCGGCGCCGCCGCCAGTGCTCGCGCATCATTCATTCGCCGCGCAGTTCGACGGCAACAAGCCGGTGCGGCTGGTGGGCTTCATCACCCGGATCGACTGGACCAATCCGCATTCCTACTTCTATCTGAACGTCACGGACTCCAGGGGCCAGGTACGCAGCTGGGCGTGCGAGTCCGGCGCGCCCGGGCCGCTCTCGCGACGCGGCTGGAAGAAAGGCGATCTGAAGTTCGGTGATCGTCTGATCGTCGACGGCTATCTGGCGCGCGACGGTTCCCGGCTGGTCGATGCTCGCAGGGTCACGTTTCCGGATGGGCGGGTGCTGGATGCCGATACGGCTGGAGCGGCTCCGGAGACACCGCAACCTGCCGCTTCGGACACGCGTGGCGAAAAGTAGGAGCGGCAATGCGCACCACAATCGTCGCTGCAGCGTTGATGGGCTCAGCCGTACTGACTGGCGGTTCCTCGGCTCCGCTGGTGGCCGCGGCACATGGCCAGGGCGCCCAGGAGGAAGAGAATCTTCTGTTCGGGAGTGAGCCGGCGGACGCCAGGCCCGCGCCGCGCGCACCGGACGGGCATCCGGACCTGAGCGGCTACTGGAAGGGGACCAAAGCCACGCATCCGGTCGGCAACATCGGCAAGGACCTGCCGGGCTTCAAGCTGCCGCTCACGCCCGCCGGTCAGGCGGCTTTGCGGCACAACCTGACACAGACCATCGATCCGGAAGCGCTGTGCATCATCGGCGGTATCCCGCGACACAGTGCCAGCGCACTGCCGTTCCAGATCGTGCAGAACCACGATCATGTCGTGTTCCTGTACATGTATACCTATTTCCGTGCGGTTCCGGTGGATGGGCGTGCACATGCGAGCGATCCCGATCCGAGTTTCTTCGGCGACAAGACGGGCAGGTGGGAGGGCGACACGCTCGTGATCGACTCGCTCGGCTTCAAGGACAAGCAGATGTGGATCGACGAGAACGGCAACCCGCAAAGTGAGGCGCTGCATGCCATCGAGCGCTGGACGCGACCGGATGCAGGTCACCTGCACCTGGAACTGACCGTCGACGACCCGAAGTTCTACACGCACCCGTTCCACTATGCGCGCACCTGGGTCGCCGGCGATCCCAAGCAGGAGCTGAAGGAGTACGTCTGCGCAGAGAACAACATAGATCGCGCACACCTCGGTCCCGGCCCCGGGCCCATACGTGCCGATGGGACGCGAGGGTACGACGTCCCCAAGCTTCCCGACGTGCCGCCATCCCCGGAAACTTACGACCTGAAGTAGGCGCGCCGATGAAGCTCCAGCAACTGCGCTTTCTGGCGGCTGTTGCCCAGAACGATCTCAATCTGACGGCCGCGGCCTCCAAAGTCGGAGCCACGCAGCCGGCAGTCAGCAAGCAGCTCAAGCTGCTGGAGGACGAGCTCGGGTTCGACATCTTCGTGCGCAAGGGCCGCTCGCTCAGCCGGCTGACACGGGCGGGGGAGAAGGTCGTAGCGCACGCGCTGCGCATGTTGCGGGAGGTCCAGGGCATCAAGGGGATTGCCGATGACGTGAAGGACGCCGAGCTCGGGTCGTTGTCGATCGGAACGACCCACACGCAGGCTCGATACGTTCTTCCCACGGTGATCCGTTCTTTTCGCGCGCGCCATCCGGACGTGCAACTCCACCTGCACCAGGGAACCTCCGAACAGATCGCCGCCATGGCGGCGCTCGATCGGATCGACTTCGCCATCGACAGCGGGTCGCAGGTGGCCCTCGATCGCTATCACCTCCTGCCCTGTCATCGGTGGCGGCTGTGCATCGTCGTGCCGCCAGGGCATCCGCTGACGCAGGTGGGGCGCCTGTCGCTGGAGGATCTGGCCGGCTATCCGCTGGTGACCTATGAATTCGGGGTCGCGGAGCCCTCCGCTTCGCTGCGCGACGTGTTCGCCGCCGCCGGCTTGCAGCCCCAGGTGGCCCTGACCGCCTGGGATTCGGATGTGATCAAGGGTTACGTGCGACTCGGCATGGGCATCGGGGTCATCGCGGAAGTGGCCATCGAGCCCGAGGCGGACTCGGATCTCGACTACATTGACGCGAGCCACCTGTTTCCGCCCAACACGACGTGGGTGGGCTTCGCTCGCGGGACGGCGATGCGGCGCTTTGGCTACGATTTCCTCGAGCTCCTCGCACCCCATCTCACGCGAGCGCGAGTGGAACAGGCGGCGGCGTGCGCAACACAAAAGCAGATCGACGCGCTGTTCGATGACTTCGCGATGAGTTACTAGCGCAAAGGTCTAAGCCCGGAGGGTTTCGTAACCGGTCTATAACTGCCGGGCACGCAAGGACGGCGTAAGCTCGTGGCATTACACGGCAGGGGAGAGATCTTGATGTATTCCAGGCGTGAGCTGCTGCGGTTGACGGCAGGAGCGGCGGGCGGGCTGGCCGCGGCGACGATCTTCCGAACGAAAGTGGCGCGGGCGTCAAGCGTCACGCTGCTCAACGTTTCGTACGATCCCACGCGCGAGCTGTACGTTGATTACAACGCCGCCTTCGCACGGTACTGGAAGGGCAAGACCGGCCAGGACATACAGATCAACCAGTCGCATGGTGGCTCCGGCAAGCAGGCCCGTGCTGTCATCGATGGTCTGCAGGCTGACGTCGTCACGCTGGCGCTGGCGGCGGACATTGACGCCATTGCGGCGCTGGGCAAGCTGCTGCCGATCAACTGGGCGAGTCTACTTCCGGATAACAGCTCTCCCTACACATCGACGATCGTTTTCCTGGTACGCAAGGGGAATCCGAAGGGCATCAGGGACTGGAACGATCTGATACATCCAGGTGTGTCAGTGATCACACCCAACCCCAAGACCTCCGGGGGCGCTCGGTGGAACTACCTGGCCGCCTGGTCCTGGGCCCTGCACCAGCCTGGCGGGAGCGAGAGCAGCGCGAAGGAGTTCATCCGCAGGCTGTACAAGAACGTGCCCGTGCTTGACACGGGAGCGCGCGGAGCGACGACGACCTTCGTGCAACGGGGCCTTGGGGATGTGCTGCTGGCCTGGGAGAACGAGGCGCTGCTCGCGATCAGGGAAGTCGGTGCCGACAAGGTGCAGGTGGTCGTGCCCCCGACCAGCGTTCTCGCCGAGCCGCCGGTCGCCGTGGTCGACAAGGTTGCGCTGCGCCGTGGCACGCGCGACGTGGCGCAGGAATATTTGAGGTATCTTTACAGCCCGGAAGCGCAGGAAATCGTGGCGAAGAATTACTACCGGCCGCGCAATCCGCAGGTGGCAGCCAGGTATGCCGCCCAGTATCCCAAGCTGCGGCTCGTCAGCATTGCTGACCTGGGTGGCTGGCCGAAGAACCAGAAGCAACACTTCGACGATGGCGGAACGTTCGATCAGATCTACGAGGCGCGCTAGCACGAGCATGGGTCCTGCGAGCGGAACTGATGGGCTGCCTGGCGGGTATGACAGCGCCGCTCAGCGCATGAGCTTGAACGAATTGCCGGAGCGCCGTCGTGCGCGCGGCACCCGAGCTCGATCTGGACAGCTCCGGATGAATGAAATCAACATGCGGACGACGCGCCAGGTGTAGGAGAAACCTTACCGCACGAATCGTATGTTCCTGACGGTAGCCGCGGGGAGCAGGGACTAGAGTGTTGGGACAAGCCACAGCGGAGGTCCCAATGGCTAAGGCACGAAAGACGGCGCGCAAAGCGGCGCGCAAGCGAACGACGAGCGGACGCGGAACAGGCGCGAACGATGCGATCAGTCTGCTGAAATCAGACCATCGTCAGGTCGAGCAGTGGTTCGAAGAGTTCCAGTCCGCGCGGGCCGACGCGCGCAAGAAGGACTTGGCGCAGAAGCTCTGTCAAGCGCTGCAGGCGCACACCGAGATCGAGCATGAAATCTTCTATCCCGCGTTCCTCGAGGCGACCGGGGAGGAGGATATCCATCACGAGGCGGAAGTCGAGCACGCCGGGGCCAAGAAGCTCATCGCCGAGATCGAGGGCTCGGGACCTGAGGACGAGTACTTCGATGCGAAGGTCAAGGTGCTGTCGGAGATGATCAAGCACCATGTGAATGAAGAGGAAAAGCGCATGTTCCCCAAGGCGCGGCAGTCCTCGATGGACCTGCAGTCCCTGGGAGAGCAGCTGGCCGCGCGCAAGGCCCAGTTGACCGGCATGGAATCCGGGGATGAAGCCCAGAGACCCGTCATGGGCGCCAGGCGCAGCTCGGGTGGCCGCACTCGTCAGGAATCACGCACTGTGATAAGGCACTAGCGACTCGAAGAGGTTGTGGCAACGAAGGCGAGCGGCCCAGCGGTGAACCCGTTGCGGCCGCTGTCGGCGCGTATCCGCATCGGCATATCCGGCTGGCGCTATGCGCCCTGGCGGGGAGTCTTCTATCCAAAGGGGCTGCCGCAGCGCGCCGAGCTCGACTATGTAGCCAGCCTTTTTCCCAGCATCGAGATCAACGGCTCCTTCTATTCTCTGCAGCGGCCGGAATGCTACGCGACCTGGTACCGGCAGACTCCGGCAGACTTCGTGTTCGCACTGAAGGGGCCGCGCTTCATCACGCACATGCTCAAGCTGAGAAACTGCGAGCAGGCGCTGGCCAATTTCTTCGCTTCGGGTGTATTCAAGCTGCGTGAGAAGCTCGGGCCGATCCTGTGGCAGCTGCCACCGAATCTGCCCTACGACGCCGAGCGGCTGGGGAAATTCCTGGACATGCTACCGCGCGATACGCAGCAGGCATTGTCGCTGGCGAGAAAGCGCGCACCTCGAATGAAGGGGCGTACCTCTCTGGCGATTGTGCCCGACATGCCGCTGCGCCACGCCCTGGAGTTCCGGCATCCCAGCTTCATGCAGCCGGCGCTCGTGGAGCTGCTGCGCAGGCAGCGGATCGCGCTGGTCGTGGCCGAAACGGCCGGCCTGTGGCCGCAGGCGCACGACGTCACCGCCGATTTCGTGTATGTGCGCTTGCATGGCGACAAAGAGCTCTATCGCAGCGGCTACTCCAGAACGGCCCTGAGCCGCTGGGCGAAGCGCATTGCCGCCTGGCATCGGGGTAGCGAGCCCGCCGATGCCGTGAAGATCGTGCGCGAGCGCACGCCCTCGCGGCGCCCGCGCGATGTCTACTGCTTCTTCGATAACACCGATGCGAAGCTGCGCGCGCCCTTCGATGCGCAGAGCCTCATGGTACAGCTCGGACTGCGCCCTCAGGGGAGCCGGCTCGTTGGCGATGGGCCCGCACTGCGGGGGAGCACCGCCTCGGCGGCTTTCTGATCGAGGCCATGCAGCAGCGACTGAATGATCGCGGGGTCGATGGGCTTGGTCAGGTGATGGTCGAAGCCCGCTGCGCGGGCACGCTTGACGTCCTCCTCCTGACCCCAACCGGTAACGGCGACAAATGTTGCGCTTGCCGACCAGGGCTGTCCCCGCAGAGCTTCCGCCAGCTCGTAGCCGCTCATGCCCGGCATACCGATATCCAACAAAAGCAGCTCAGGGCGCAGCTGCGAGGCGATCTCCAGCGCCCCTGCGCCCGAATACGCCACGGAGACTTCGTGGCCGGCAAGTCTGAGAAAGAGTGCGAGGCTATCGGCTGCGTCGCGATTGTCATCCACGACCAGCACACGGCGTGTGTTCGCGCTCTTCATCCTGAGCTCCTCGCCCGCTGATTCCTGCGGTCCTGCGGCCTTCACCGGCCGCGGCAGGAACACTCGAAATTCACTGCCCCGCCCCGGACCCTCGCTGTGCGCTTCAATGTGACCCCCGTGCAGCTCTGTCAGTCCCCGTGCCAGGGCGAGGCCGATTCCGAGACCTCCTTCGGAGCGCGATCCAGCCGCCTGCACCTGCGAGAACATCTCGAAAAGCTTCGGCAGGGTCTGCGGGGCGAGCCCGATTCCGGAATCGCGCACGTAAATGACGGCGACCGTATCCCGAGCGGTGGTGGTCAGGACAATCTCGCCACCCGGATCGGTGTACTTGCCGGCGTTGGTCAGCAGATTGGTAATGATTTGCGTGAGCCGCAAGGGGTCTGCATCCAGAATGATCGGCTGCGACGCTTCACGCACGGTCAGCTTATGCTGCTTGCGCTCGAGCAGCGGCCGTGCCGCCTCGATGGCGGCGGCGACGGAGTCGGCCAGGTCGACGTAGTCCTTCTTCAGCTCGAGGGCACCCCGAGTGATCCTGGAGGCGTCCAGCAGGTCATCCAGGAGCAGTGCCATCTGGGCCGTTTGTCTGCCGATGATCGCGCGCGTGCTCTCCAGCTGGGCAGCGTCCAACGAGGGCGATGCGAGCAAGCGCGCAGCGATCCGCAAGGGCGCCAGTGGATTGCGCAACTCGTGGGCGAGTGTCGCGATGAATACGTCCTTGCGCTGATCCGCCTCGCGTAGCGCCTCCTCGGTGGCGCGCAGATCCGCTTCGACACGCTTCGCGTTATCGACATCCGTGCACGTTCCGAACCACCTGACAATCGTGCCCGCGGGATCGCGGTCCGCAGTCGCACGCGCCAGAAACCAGCGGTACTTGCCGTCCGCCCCGCGCAAGCGGAACTCATCTTCATAGAGATCACCCGATTGCAGCACCCGCAGCCACCGGCGGGCGGCACGCTCGCGATCCTCGCCATGCAGGTACTGGAACCAGCTGTCGATACGAGTGGCGGGCGGCAGGCCCGTGAACCGATACCAGCCCTCATTCAAATATTCGATCGAACCCTGCGGGCCGCTGACCCAGACGAGCTGCGGCACGGCATTCGCAAGAGCCGCAAAACGCCGCTCGCGCTCCAGCAGCGCATCCTCTGCCGCCTTGCGTTTCTCGATGTCCTCGATGACGGCTATGAAATATTGCGGCACGCCTGCGTCGTCCCTGAGCAGCGATACCGTCAGGTTCGCCCATACGAGACGGCCACTCTTGTGGAAGTAGCGTTTTTCCATGGAGTAGGTCGCGGCAGTCCCGGCCAGCAACTCGTGCACGTGCTGCCAATCGGCGTCGAGATCGTCGGGATGGGTGATCTGCGCGAATGTGCGCTGTAACAGCTCTTCTCGCGAATAGCCGAGGATCTGGCAGAGCCGATCGTTCACCAGGGTGAAATGCCCCTCCGGGGAGACGTTCGCGACGCCGACGGCGGCGATTTCGAACGTTCCGCGGAAACGCGCTTCGCTTTCCCGAAGTGCGGCGTTGCTCTGCCCGAGCGCGCGGTTCCTGTCCTGCACGGCGTCCAGCATGTCGTTGAAGGCTTCGACGACCAGGCCGATCTCATCATCGCTGGTCTTGGATGCACGTAGTGAGTAATCGCGTTCGCCGACCACCTTTCGAGCCACGTTGGCTATTGCATCCAGGGGTGCCATGAGTGCTCGCTGCAATGCAGTCGACGCCACCAGCGCAACCGCGAGGCTCAGCACCGTGACCAGTGCCACGATGCCCGCGTAGTCCCACAGACCACTGGAGGCGTCATACGTTGCGGCCAGGTAGAGTGTGCCGACGTGTTCGCTTTGCGCGACGACGTCGCGGGTCAACTCCATTCGATCGTCGATGACACGCAGCCCAAGCACGTGATGGGAGGCCAACAGCGTCGCGGTCGAGGCACCTGCGCGCGTGTAGCGGGCAAACAGGGCACCTTTGGAGTCGTACAAGCCGGCAACGAGCACCGCAGGACGCGCGCGCAAGGCGGCCAACGTACGCTCGGCAGTGCTGCGATCGTCGAAGGCCAGCGCCGGCGCGACGGCGAGTGCGAGAATATCGGCTTCGGTGTTGAGCTCGGCGCCCTGTGACTGCCTGTA
>CAZLYG010000060.1:12768-15895 GCA_964563075.1 uncultured Steroidobacteraceae bacterium
GATCGCGCACGAGGGTGGCGGTTGCGGAGATCAGCAACGCGGCCGTCGTGGTGGCCGCGACGACGCCCATCAGCTTGCTACGCATCGTGCGGCGAACGCCACCGGCCTTGGCAGGCCACAGCCAGCGCAGCCAACGCGACAGGAGCGACCCGGTCGCCCCCGGCGACCCCGCTGAGCCCGGCGACCCCGCTGAGCCCGGCGACCCCGGCGACCCCGGCGACCCCGGCCACCCCGGCGACCCGGAAGGAGAGGACCCCGGCGCGCTCATCCGGTTTGTACCCGCACAGCGACGGCGAGCAGCTGCGAGCTGATCTTGAGCCCTGCTCGCGTAGCACTCGCCAAGGAGACCTCGAAGCGGACCTTGCCGTCGGCGATGACGAAATTCACCATGCTGCCCGTTGCAAGGGCGTCCGCCTCGTCGGTCACAATCAGCACGGGGCGACGCTGGAGGCCGACGATGAGCTCGTGCAGGTCACCTCGGTGCGCCTGGCCGATGTAGACCATTTGCGCATCGCCAACGTCGCGCACGCTGCGAGCACGGCGCACGGCTGCCGGGAGTTTCCCTACGCTGCGGTCCTTGATCACTCGGGAGAGTGCCTCCGCGACCTCGTCGTCGCCGAGCACCGCAATGGTGAAGCGCGGATGCGCCAGGGCCTCTGGAGGCCATTCCACGTAGCCCGCGAAACGGTACAGGTAGACGGCTTCGACAGACGCTTCGCTATAGCGTTCCTCCGCGTAGCCGCTGCCGGAACGACACAACCCTGTCAGGGCGAGCAGCAGGTACCCCAGCAGCGCCGCCTGACGGGGCAAGAGCCTGTGGGGACGCGCCGTTGTTGCTAGGGGAGCCATCGGAACTGCAGCATGAAACTACGCGGAATCTGCTCTCCGTCCGGCGTGGGGTACTCGATGTGCCGTGCATGCAGGAGGTCCTCGCCAATGGCTGCCAGCTCCAGCTGCGGGGATACCCGCCAGGCCAGTCGCGCATCCAATTCGTAGTAGCCGGGTGCCGTGGGATCCGGCAGGGCGTTGACATACCGCAGCGAGGCATCCCAGGTGAGGTTGCGTGGCAGATCCATCGAGGAGCTCAGGGAAGCCTGTGCGCTCGGGTCATCGCCAGCCTGGGCGACTCCCAGAATCTCCGCGGAACCCGGCTTGAATCTCAGATCCTTGCGCAGCGTCGTCAGTGCCGGGGACAACCGCCACCACGACAGCAGTTGCAGATCGGCCCACACTTCAACGCCATAGGTATGGCCTTCCATCGCATTCCCCCAGCGCAGCGGCAGAAACGCCGGAGCGGGGGCGAGATCGATCGATCGCAGGTCGTCGTAGAAGTTGTAGAACAGCGACGTGGAGATCGAGATACGGCTCGAGGGAAGCGCACGATAGCCGAGCTCGTAGGCCGTGACCCTCTCGGGGCGGAACGCCGGATTGCCTGCGAGGAACGTGGCGCCGCCGACTCTCTCGAGCACATCCTGGTCGAACGGCGTGGGCGCGCGGATGGCCCGCGATACCGCGGCCCACAGCTGCTCGCTGTCGCTTGGCATCCAGGAGAGGCGGGCATCCGGCTGAAAAGTCCAGCCCGAGTAGGGATCGTCTTCCAGCTTCATTCCCGCCGTCAGCGCGACACTTCCCCAGGTCAATGTGTCCTGCGCGAAGAGATTTCCCAACGTCAGTGACCGGCTGGCAGGCAGGAACAGCAGGGACGCAGAGTTGGTGATGCCATAGGTGTTCAGGCGCTCGCCGGCGCCCCACACCACACGATTGGCAGTGCCCAGCAACAGACTCTGCTGAAACTCGATGTCGTAGGTGTGCAGTACGAAAGCGGTGCCGCCGTTCGGTGCACCCCGCTGTGTGTCATCGAAATACGCCTGCAGCTGCGTGTCGGAAGTCTCGGCGTGATGCTGCCAGCGAGCCAGCAGGTTGGCTCCGGTGAGATGCAGGTTCGGCGCGCCAGGCTGGTCCTCCAGGGCTTGGTAGGCATCCCCTTGCACGGTGAAGCTATCGGCGGCGCGCGACCAGTCCATGCGAAAACCTCCCTGGGCCTTCCACCAACCATCCCCGGCGCCCGCGCGATCGGCGAGCTCGAGAGCATCCTGCCGATATCCCAGTCCGTAGACCCGCAAGGCCGTTTGCTCATCCAGCTTCTCGCCGTAGCGTGTGCCCAGGCTTTGTTCCTGGTTGCCGGCACCGCCCGAGACGGCCGTGCCGGTGGTCAGATAAGCCGGGCGGGTGATGATATTGACCACGCCGTTCATTGCATTGGCGCCCCAGAGCGTGGCACCGGGCCCGCTGATCACCTCGATCCGATCCACGTCCTCCAGCAGAACGTCCTGCGCATCCAGATACACGCCCGAAAACAGGGGAGAGTAGACGCTACGCCCGTCGATCAGCACGAGGAGCTTGTTGGCGAAGTTCTGATCGCCCTGGTTGCCGCCGAAACCTCGCGCGCTCACGGCATAGGAGCTGGCGGTGAGCCGCCTGACCTCCAGGTTCGGGGCGAGCCGCAGTGCCTCCGCGATAGTCGTCGCGCCCGAACGGATGATCTGATCGTGGGTGATGACGTAGATGGCTGCGGGTGCCCGGCTCAGACGCTCCGCTGTCTTCGACACCGAGGTCACCTCGACGTTGGCGAGTTGCTCGAGGGACAGGCCCTCCAGCTCGCCTTCCGCGGCACCACCGTCGTCCGCCGCTGCCGGGGCTGTGACCGCTACGAGCAAGAGTGCCGCGAGCGCGGGCAAAAGCAGGCCGGGGGAGTCGTCGGATGCGATCATGAATGTGCCCGGAGTGGCGAGCTGTTCTTCTGGGACGCATTGTAGTCAAATTCGGGCGGCGCGCGGGCGGGCGAAGGCACGAGCTACGCTGTCGTGGCCGCCCCGGTCTCCCTGGCGCGATGTCAATGAGAAACGAGCGAAATCGTCTGTCGGTGTTTGTCCTACACGGGCCGCGACAGGTGGATAGCTTTGTGGATAACCCAGCGCAAATCGCCGAGTTATGCACAGCAAAGCGGAGATATTCTCACACGTGCCTGACAGGCACGGCCGGACCTCCACCTTCAGCTCAATAGCCGGCTCACCTCGGCGACGGGGAGTGTTGAGAGGTCCTTCTGCACCACCCCGATGATGCGCTG
>CAZLYG010000061.1:0-15879 GCA_964563075.1 uncultured Steroidobacteraceae bacterium
ACCGGCGCCTCTCAGTCGAGCGCATCCAGATCATCATCAGCATCGGCTTCGGCGGGGGTCCACGTCCTGAGGCGCACAAGCACGCTATCGACGCTGCGGTGGCCGCAGGCGTAAAGCTGATCGCCTACACCTCGTTCGTGGCGATCAGCGGCGGCGATCACTCGGGCATCGGCACAGACCATTACGCCACGGAGGAGATCCTGAAGAAGAGCGGCGTGCACTGGACCTTCCTGCGCAACTCCATCTATCAGGACGTGTTGGTCGGACAGGCTGCGAAGATGGTTGCGGAAGGGCGCGCCGTCGTGCCGGCCAATGAAGTCAAGCTCGGTTACGTGGCCCGCGAGGACTGCGCGGCCGCCGCGGCAGCCGTTCTTTCGACGCCGGGACACGATGACAAGGCGTATGACATCACGGGCTCGGAGCTCATTGGGCAACGCGAAATCGCAGCAGCAGCTGCTGCCGTGACCGGACGCAACATTGAAGTATCCAATGCGGATCCGAACGCTTCTCCCGGCCGCGTGTTCGCCGGACCCGCGGCAACACGGGTCAGCACCGCCGTGAAGGACCTTACGGGCAGGCAGCCCATCACGTTGCGCCAGCTCTTCGAGGCCCACAGGAACGCATTGCTGGGATCGGGTAGCTGAAATGAATCCCGGCGTCCTCGCCCGTAGAACGCTCGTCGCCAGCCTGCTCGCTGCGGCGGGCGTTCTTCTGGTCGCGATCACGACCCGTGCGTCGGCCGCCGAGGCCGACGATGTCGCAGCCGTGCTGAAGAAATACAACGTGCAGGAAGCGCCAACACCGGTCCGCGAGCGCAAGGACTGGCGGCCGCCCAGGAAGATGGTCGCGCTGGCCAGCAGCGTTCCGGCGCCCGAGCGGGCGGATCTCGGGCGAATCCTTCCTGGCGTGAAGATCGTTTATGCGAACGACGTCGCGAGCGCCGCGCGGGAAGCGGTCGATGCCGACATTGTCGCCGGTATCACGGCGCCGCCCGGCATTTGCGACCCGAGCATCATCAACAATGCGAAGCAGCTGCGCTGGATTCTCGCGCTGTCGGCGGGCGTCGAGAGGTGCGTCGAGTTGCCCTCCGTCGTGAGCCGCAACCTGCTGATCACGAACCTGCGGGGCATCGGCTCGGCCGCGATCGCTGAGCACGCGATTGCGTTCGCACTTGCGCTGGCCCATGGCTTTGACACCTTCATCCCGGACCAGGGCAAGGGGCGCTGGAGCCGCGCGGACGCGTTCGCCGCTCACATCGAGACACTGTCCGGCAAGACACTGCTCGTCGTCGGCCTCGGCGGGATCGGCACCGAAGTCGCCAGCCGTGCCCACGGGCTCGGGATGAAGGTGATCGCGACGCGCAACCGAGGTCACGACGGCCCCGACTATGTCAGCTATGTCGGATCGCCGAGCGAGCTGTTGAAGCTCGCGTCAACCGCGGACGTCATCGTCAATGCGGCGCCCCTGACGGACGACACACGGGGTATCTTCAATGCCGGGTTTTTCGCGGCGATGAAGCCGACCGCCTATTTCATCAATGTTGCGCGCGGCGGCAGCGTCGTAACGGCTGACCTGCTCAGCGCTCTCAACTCGGGCAGGATCGCCGGGGCGGGCCTGGATGTCGTCGATCCTGAGCCGCTACCGCCCAATCACCCGTTGTGGCATGCGAGGAACGTGATCATCACGCCGCACATGTCGAGCTACTCCGATATTCCCAACGGAGCACTGTGGGTGCTGGTGAATGAGAATCTGCGGCGCTACGCCGCCGGGGAGAAGATGCTGTCGGTGGTGGATCTGAAGCGCGAGTACTGACGCACTCGCGCCCCAAGACCTCAGTGCTTCTTCAGTCCGAACGCCAGCAGCACATTGCCGGGTACTCCCAGCAGGCCGCCGTAGCCGGAGTTGACGAACAGCATTCCCCCGGCCACCACGGGCCCTGCTCCATCCATCGAGCCGCCGTGCGCCTGCAACCCGTTCACGGTGTCGAACTCGCGATTGCTGTCATACGTCCACAGGATCGAGCCGTCCTTGATGGAGTAGGCGCGCAGCCCGCCGTCCATGCTGGCACTGAGCACCGCCCCGGGGATCACCGTTGGCGGGCTGCCTTGCCCGGCGATGCACCCGATGGCCACACCGCACAGCTTCGGCGGTGCCGGTACCTGCCACAGGGGCTTGCCGGTGGCGAGAGAGACTGCCCGCATGCCACCTGGAGTGGGTGTGAGCAGGTCCGCGACGCCGAAGAACGCGCGGTCGCCGTCGATCGCCGTGCCCCACTCCCCGCCCAGGCCGCTGCCCTGGCCGAATTGATAGCGCCAGACGACCGCCCCGTCCTTGTCAGGATCGAGCGCCCACGCGATCGCAGCTTTCTGCGGCACCACCAGCAGATCGCGGCCGTTGACGTGCGCGATCGCCGGCGGCGCGGAGAAGTCATAGTCGGGGCCCAGCTTCTTCGGGCAGGCGGTATCGGCGCCATTGGTCGGGTCGCAGCCCATTGCCCACTCATCGTTGGGGGCCGCCTGGCGCACCCATTTGACCGCCCCGGTATCCAGCGCCATCGCGATGATCGAATCGGTCATCGGCTGCGGCGGGTCGGCATAGCCGTTGCCCGTGCCGACATACAGCACGCCGCGCTTCGCATCGATCGTCGGCGCAGACCAGATCGCTCCGCCGGCCGGGCCGAAGGCCTCCACGCCATTCTTCGTCTTGCCGCGCGGACGGCTCTCCGCGACGGTGTAGGTCTTCCAAAGCACCGCGCCGGTGTTCGCGTCAAGCGCCGAGACGCTGCCTCGGAACGAGCAGCAGGGGTACTTGTTGGTGGCGCCCTGCCCCTCCTCGCCGATGCCCTGCATGGGCACGAATACGCGACCCTCGAAGTAGGTGAGCGAGCCGGTGATGCCGGCCAGCTTGTGATCGTCGACCCGGCGAGTCCACAGCAGCCGGCCCGTCTGCGCGTCCACCGCATACGCGTTGGCCTTGCGGTCGCCGAAATACACAGCGAAGCCGTTCTTGCCGTCGGCGCTCGTGTACTTGCCCACCATCGGCGAGCTCGACACGCCGGCCTTCGCCTTGAACATCCAGTAGGCGCAGCCGGTGTCGGGGTCCAGCGCGTGCACCTCGCCGTTGTCACTTGCCACGAACAGGCGGCCGCCGGCAAGTGTCGGCTGGGTGCGAGCGGATGCCACGTTGGCGTAACCGAAGGCCCACTTGAGCTCCAGCCGCGGCAGGTCGGCAGCGGTCAGGCCCCCCTGCGCTTTGGATTGGCGACGGTCGTTGGCCGGCCCGTTGCCCCAGCCGTTCCACGCCGGGCCGCTGGCGGGGTCACGCATTGCCCGCGCCTCGGTGCATTCATTCGGTTTCTCGGTCTGAGCGGCGTTTGCTTGCGTGAGGCTCTTCCCGGTGACGTACTCCGCAACGGCACGGCGTTCTGCATCGCTGAGCGTAGAGCCCTGCGCCTGCATCTTGCCGTTGGTCAGTGCATTGAGGATCGCGCCGGGAGGCAGGTTCCGGAGAATCTCGCGCGGCAGCGCCTTGCTTTCCAGCGGCTTGCCGGGGTTCGCGTTCGAGGTCTGCACGACACTGAGGTGGCATGCAGCGCACACGCGTTGGAATACGGCGGCTCCGACACCCGGAGGGGCACTCGCTGAGCTATTACCCGCGTTACCACCTGCCGGCGCCTGTGCGAACACCGGCGTCGAACCAAGCAAACCCAGTAGAGCCACAACTGTGGCTGAGCGCGCGCTGAGCATCGACCCCCCTTGACGGCGAACACTGGCGCAGTGGTTGCGCAGTATAAAGCCGCCGAGGGGATATCGGGGAAAGCCGGGGGAGAGCCGGCGGGTCACCCGTCGGTGTAAGCCGGCGGGTCAGTACACCCTGAAGGGCGGCAGATGGCCGCTACCCTCGAAGGGTGCGCGCGCAAACGGTGATCGCTCGAATCGGCGCACCCCGCCCTGCTCGAAGCTGGAGTAGGGGTAGGACTCGGTCGCGGTGGACCTTGAGATTCTTTCCTCGGCCCCCACGTAGCGGATATCCACGTCTGCGTGTGCCGCCGCCTGCTTTCCGAGGCTTGCCGCGATGTGCGCCGCCTCGGGCTGGCTGGCCGGGTTGACGATGATACGGATCGATTCTGTGCTCATGGCAGTGTTCCTTTCAGCCACCAACAATGTAGGCGCCACGCCGGATTTCAAGCTGGCTCGCTACAACAACTTTCCCGGGCACCCTTGAAATCATCTCTGCCGCCAACATCCAGCGTGTCATCGCATTGCGTCCTACAAAGGAGGGCCCGACATGTTTGGCACGTTGAGAGGTTTTGAGGTGTCGCTGTTCGACGAGTTCCGACGTCTGCAGCGTGAGGTCGATGACATATTCGCCGGCAACCTGCAGCAATCGTTTGCGCGCGGTGCATTTCCGGCCATCGACGTCGTCAGCAATCCGCAGCACGTGGATGTATTCCTGAGGGCCCCCGGCATCGACGCCAAGGGACTGGATATCTCGATTCAGCAGAACGTGCTGAGCGTGACCGGTCGCCGCGAGGCGCCGGCGCAGAGCAAAGGCGCCGCCCATCGTCAGGAGCGTTTCAGTGGCGAGTTCCGCCATGTCATTACTTTGCCCGAGGATGTAGATCCGAGCCGCGTCAGCGCCAGTTATGTCGACGGCATCGTGCGCATCAGCGTGCAGCGCCACGAGGCCGCCAAGCCGCGCCAGATCCAGATTCACTGAAAGAATCAGCTACAGAGGAGAAATTGATATGTCCACCAGTGCGGAAGTGGCCGGCAAGCTGACCAGCGCCGGCGCCCAGCAGGTCCCGGTCACCGAGACGGTTCTACGTCCAGCGGTCGATATTTTCGAGGACGCCGCGGGCGTCACGGTGTATGCCGACATCCCGGGCGTATCGAAGGATCGATTGAACGTGCACGTGGACGGGCAGACCCTGCTGCTCGAGGGCACGGTGCAGAGGGCCGATGGCCAGCAGGCAGACCTTGCGCCCAGGCGCTATCGCCGCAGCTTCGCCCTTGGTCGCGAGCTCGAGCCCGAACGCATCGAGGCCACGGTGAAGGACGGCGTTCTCACGCTGACCATCCCGAAGCGTGCCGAGAATCGCCCGCGCAGAATCGAGATCCAGTAAAGCGTAATCAAGATAAGGGAAACCCCGGTCCGGGCAAGCGGGCCGGGGTCTGCAGGATCTGCAAGAATAGGGCTCACCGCGGACGTACGCGTGAGGGAGCCTTGCAAGCGATCATCTCCGTTTCGCAGCTGACGAAAGTCTATAAGACCGGATTCCAGGCTTTGAAGGCCGTGGATCTGCAGATCCGGCGCGGCGAGATCTTCGCGCTGCTCGGACCCAACGCTCATCAGCATCATCTGCGGCATCGTCAACCCCTCCTCGGGAACGGTCACCGCCGACGGCCACGATATCATTCGCGAGTTCCGCGCGGCCCGCGCGAAGATCGGCCTCGTGCCGCAGGAGCTCACCACCGACATGTTCGAGACGGTGTGGGACACCGTCACCTTCAGCCGCGGCCTGTTCGGCAAGGCGCCGAGCCCGAGGCATATCGAGAAG
Organism: uncultured Steroidobacteraceae bacterium; assembly: GCA_964563075.1. Taxonomy (GTDB): domain Bacteria; phylum Pseudomonadota; class Gammaproteobacteria; order Steroidobacterales; family Steroidobacteraceae; genus 13-2-20CM-66-19. The sequence goes on from CAZLYG010000061.1 coordinate 5,561, forward strand.
GTGCTCAAGGATCTGTCCCTGTGGGAGAAGAAGGACTCGAAAATCATGACGCTCTCCGGCGGCATGAAGCGCCGGGTGATGATTGCCAAGGCGCTCTCGCACGAGCCGCAGATCCTGTTCCTCGATGAGCCCACGGCGGGCGTCGATGTCGAGCTGCGCCGCGGAATGTGGGAGATGGTGCGTGCGCTGCGCGCCAGCGGGGTCACGATCATCCTCACGACTCACTACATCGACGAAGCCGAAGAAATGGCCGACCGCATCGGCGTGATCAGCAAGGGCGAGATCATCCTGGTGGAGGAGAAGGCCGCGCTGATGGAGAAGCTCGGCAAGAAGCGCCTCACCCTGCACCTGCAGAGCCCGTTGCAGCGCATTCCGCCGGAGCTCGCGGACGTGCCGCTCGAGCTCTCCGCCGACGGCCAGGAGCTCGTCTACACCTTCGAGAGCAAGGGCAACCGCACCGGCATTGCCGGACTGCTGCGGCGGCTGGGCGAGCGCGGCATCGACTTCAAGGACATGCAGACCTCCGAGAGCTCGCTGGAGGAGATTTTCGTGAGCCTGGTGAGGTCGAACCCATGAACGTGTACGCCATCAGGGCGATCTATGGCTTCGAGCTGGCACGCACCTGGCGGACGCTGATGCAGAGCATTGCCTCGCCGGTGCTGTCGACCGCCCTGTACTTCATCGTGTTCGGCGCCGCCATCGGTCCGCGAATGAAGGCGATCGACGGCGTGAGCTACGGTGCTTTCATCGTGCCGGGCCTGATGATGCTCTCGATCCTCACCGAGAGCATTTCCAACTCCTCGTTCGGCATCTATATGCCGCGCTTCGCCGGCACGATCTTCGAGGTTCTGTCCGCGCCGATCTCAGCCGTGGAGATCGTCATCGGCTATGTGGGCGCCGCGGCCACCAAGTCGATCATCCTGGGAGCGATCATCCTGGCGACCGCACGGCTGTTCGTCAGCTTCTCGATCCTGCATCCCGTGTGGATGGTGGGTTTCCTGGTGCTCACCTCGGTAAGCTTCTGCTTCTTCGGCTTCATCATCGGGGTGTGGGCCGATGGCTGGGAGAAGCTGCAGATCGTGCCCATGCTGATCATTACACCGCTCACGTTCCTGGGCGGCAGCTTCTATTCCATCGCCATGCTGCCACCGCTGTGGCAGAAGATCGCGCTGGTCAATCCGGTCGTATACCTGGTGAGCGGCTTCCGCTGGAGCTTCTACGGCACTTCCGACGTCAATGTCTGGGTGAGCTTCGGCATGACGCTGTTGTTCCTGCTGCTGTGTATCGCGGTTGTCGGGTGGATCTTCCGCACCGGGTACCGGCTCAAGAGCTGAAACGGCTCGCCGCCATGACGCCGGGCAGATTTGTGAGCGATCTCACAATCGGACGACGGCGCACCGGCGTGCCTCTCACCCTTCTGCGTGGCCGGTCGACAGGGGCGGCCCCGCTGTGGTTTAACGACTTATCTGATCCACTTTCCGCGGCGAGCGACGTGCGCATCTCGAAAGACAAGAAGCCCAAGGCCGGCCGGGCAGCGAACTCTGCGAAATCTACGGATGAGAAGGCGCACCCGCGTGCGCGGCCCTCTGCAGCGAACAGCGAGCGGCTGACGGCGCAGGGCAGCCCCACCGGGGCTCCGGCCGCAAGCCAGGCGAGCTCCGCAGCCGCGCCCGCGGGCTTCACGTTCATAGCCCGCCAGCCCATCTATGACTCTGCGATGGCGGTGAGCGCATTCGAGATTCTCTACCGGCAGGCCCAGGATGAGGCGTCGGATCCGCGCCAGGCGGCACTGCAGGTGCTGTCGACCGCCGCACTCGAGATCGGCTTCGACAAGCTGGCCGGCGGGTTACCCGTACACATCAACTTTCCCGCCGAGTTGCTCGCCGATGTGCCGCCGTTGCCCTTCCCAGCCGACCGCGTCGTCATCGATGTACGCGAGCAGGCGCTTGCGGAGCCGAAGGCGGTCATCGGCCTGCAAGGCTTGCGCGCCCGTGGACACGCAACCGCGCTCGATGGCTACTCGCGACCGGCAGGCGACGCCGCGCTGCTCACCGGATTCAACGCAGTGAAGTTGCAGATCTGCGAGCGCGAGCCGGCGGAGTTGACTCGCATCGTCAAGGAGCTCAGCGGCCGCAATATCAAGCTCATCGCCGCCGGAGTGGCGACTCTCGAGCAGTTCGAGCGCTGCCTGGCCCTCGGCTTCGAGGGCTTCCAGGGCGACTTCCTGCAGCACCCGCAGACCTTCCGGGCCAAGCAGGTCCCGTCGAACCGGCTGAGCACGCTGCGCCTGGTCGCCTCGCTGCAGAACGAGAACTATGCGATTGCCGAAGTGGAGCGTCTCCTGAGCCAGGACATCTCCATGTCCTATCACGTTCTACGCTGCATCAACTCCAGCTACTACAACCTGCCGCGCAAGGTCGACTCCATCCGCCAGGCGATCGTGCTCCTGGGGCTGGAGAATCTGCGCCAGCTGTGCACGCTGCTGAGCCTGCAGGGCCTCGACGACCGTCCCCCTAGCCTGTTCGTGCACGCCCTGACCCGCGCGCGCCTGTGTGAGCAGCTGGGCAAAATGGGCGGGGCCACCGACGCCGGTCCGTTCTTCATGACCGGCCTGTTCTCTCTGCTGAATGCCCTGGTCGGTCTGCCGACAGAGAAGATCGTCGAAGAGCTTCCACTCGCCCCGGCCATCAGCACCGCTCTGACTACCGGCGAGGGCGACCTCGGCTCTGCACTACAGTGCACGCGTGCCTACGAGCGAGCCGCGTGGAGTCACGTTGTCTACCGCGACGTGGCGCCTCACCTCATCCGCGCGGCTTATGTCGATGCGGTATTCTGGGCAGAGCAGGCTCGAACTCTGATCGCTGCATAGTTTTTTCCTCCCCGAGGGCTCTTGGCCTAGACTTCAGCGGTCATGAGCGAGGCCTTCGACTACGTCATCGTGGGAGCCGGCACGGCAGGCTGCGTGCTGGCGAGCCGCCTGTCCGCGGACCCCCGCTGCAAAGTCTGCGTGATTGAGGCAGGCGGACCGGCTAATCACCCCTTCATCCACATTCCGGCCTGCGTGGGCGCGGCCATCGCGACACCGTCCTTGAACTGGCGGTTCATGACGACGCCGCAACCGCAACTCGGGGGGCGCCGCATCCCCATTCCGCGCGGACGTGTGGTCGGTGGCTCGGGATCGCTCAATGGGATGGTGTACCACCGGGGCCACCCGAGCGACTTCGACGATTGGGCGCGAGCGGGCAACACCGGCTGGAGCCAACGGGAGGTGCTGCCGTATTTCCTGCGCTCGGAAGCCAACACTTCGTACCAGGGTTCGCCCTGGCACCGGGCGGATGGGCCGGTGAGCGTCACTTACATCAAGAGGCCCAATCCGCTCAACCGGGCATTCCTCGATGCGATGGCCTCGCTCGGGGAATTTCGCCCCTGCGATGACTTCAACGGGCCGAACCCCGAAGGGTTCGGCTTGCGGCAGGGAACGATCCGCAACGGTCGCCGCGCCTCGACCGCAGCGGCTTACCTCGAGCCCGCCAGCCGCCGGCCGAATCTGCGCATTCTCACGCGCGCCCTGGTCTCCAGGGTGGTCATCGACGGCAAGCGCGCGAGCGCCGTCGAGGTCGAAATCGAAGGCACACGCCAACGCATCACGGCCAATCGCGAGATCGTCGTATCGGCCGGCAGCATCCAGTCTCCACAAGTGTTGATGCTCTCGGGAATAGGCGATGGCGAGGAGTTGCGCAGGCATGGCATCGAGGTCAAGCACCACCTGCCCGGCGTCGGCGCCAATCTCCATGACCATCTGGCCGTCGGCGTGCTGATGGAGACGCGCAACACCCAAAGCTACGGTATCTCGGTACGGACGTTACCGCGCGGTGCGTGGAATCTCCTGCAGTACGCGCTGTATCGCGGCGGCCCGCTGGCCAGCAACGTGTTCGAGTCCAACGCTTTCATCCGAAGCTGTGCTGGCCTCGAGCGGCCCGACCTGCAGATCGTGTTTCAGCCCGCGCGACGTAACAAGGGCACGTTTCCGTTTCCGCTCGGACACGGGTTTGCCGTCAACGCCGTCAATCTGTACCCGAAGAGTCGCGGCCGCGTCCGTCTGGCGAGCGCCAGTCCCCATGATCATCCGCTGATCGACCCCAACCTGCTCGGCGACGAAGCCGATCTGGCGCCTCTGGTGCGCGGTCTGCTGCTCGCACGCCGAATCCTCGCCAGTGCCGCGTTCGCGCCCTATCGCGCAGTGGAAGTTGCGCCGGGGCCGGAAGCTCGAGGCGAAGCGCAGCTGGCGGACTATGTGCGCCGCACGGCCTCTACGGTGCACCATCCTGTCAGCACCTGCCGGATGGGTACGGACGCGAATTCGGTCGTAGACTCGCAGTTGCGGGTGCATGGCGTCGAGGGGTTGCGCGTGGTCGATGCATCCGCATTTCCGAGCATCATCGGCGGCAATACCAATGCAACCGTGGTGATGATGGCGGAAAAGGCGGCGGACATGATGTTGGGAATACCCGCACCGGCCGCTCTGGGCTAAAGATCACCTGAAGGGGAATGGCGCATGGCCGTACAGCACATCAGGCACTGGCAGATCGGTGACGTCGAGGTGGCGCGCATCGTCGAAGTGTATGGGTTCGAAGATAATATCTCGATGCTGCTCCCCGGGGGGACGCCGGAGCTGGTGCAGCGTTACAAGTGGCTGCAGCCGCGGTTCGCAACGCCCGACGGCCGCATGATTCTCTCCTTCCAGGCATTTGTGCTGCGCTCCCGCGGCAAGAGCGTCATGATCGATACCTGCATCGGGGCCGATCGCAAACGCGAGTTCGAGGTGTTCTGCAACCTGAAGACCACCTTCCTGGAGGACCTGCGGGCCGCCGGCTTTCCGCCGCAGGAGATCAGCGGCGTGCTGTGCACCCACCTGCACTTCGATCACGTCGGCTGGAACACCCGCCTCGTCAGCGGCAAATGGGTGCCGACCTTCCCGCAGGCGCGGTACTACTTCGGGCGTCGCGAATGGGAGCACTGGCAGCACCTCAAGCGCACCGGCGGCTATCACCACCTGGATCATCTGGAGGACTCGCTCGACCCGATCGTGGCCGCCGGACTGGCCGAGTTCATCGATCCGGACTTTCGCCTTACCGACGAAGTGTCCCTGATCCCCACTCCCGGCCACACGCCCGGACACGTCAGTGTGCTGATCCGCTCCAAGGGCAAGGAGGCGGTGATCACCGGGGACATGATGCACCACCCGATCCAGCTCGCCCTGCCCGGTACTCCCGGCAACTTCGACATGGACAAGGAGCAGGGCGCGCGCACTCGCAAGGAGTTCATCTCACGCTTTGCGGACAAGGACACGCTGATCATCGGCAGTCACTTCGCGGAGCCTACGGCGGGACGCATCGTGCGCGATGGGGAAGCCTGGAAACTGGTGCTCGAGGAATAAGAACCCCCATGGCGATCAAACACGACCTCTCCGACCGCTACATCCTGGTCACCGGCGCCGGCCGCGGCCTCGGCCGTTCCGTGGCTGAAAAGCTCGCTGGGTGTGGCGCAACTGTCGCTGTCGTCGACGTCGACGGCGCAAACTGCGCAGCCGTAGCCGCCGGGATCAACAAGCGGGGCGGCAAAGCCTTCGCCTACGCAACCGATGTGTCAGACCGCAACGCATTCCTCGCGGCGGGCGCGCAATTCGCCCACGAGTGCGGACGCATCGATGCGGTGATCAACAATGCGATGCTGCTGCGCTACGAGCCCATCGAGAAAGTCACAGACGAGGTTCTCGACCGGATGCTGGGTGTGGGAATCAAAGGAGCGATCTGGGGCGTGCAGATCCTCCTCGCGCACATGCAGGCCGAACGCGGCGGAGCCATCATCAACATGGCCTCACCAGTGGCCGTGCGAGGCTATCCCAACACCGCGGTCTACAGCCTGGTGAAGGGTGCGCTGGTGACACTGACCAAAACCCTGTCGGCGGAGTTGGGACCGCGCGGCATCCGCGTCAACGCGGTCGCACCCGGCTCGGTGCCTACGCCCGGGGCGGTCGGCCTGAACGACAAGGCCGAGTACGAGCGCCGCGCGCGTACCATTCCAATGCGCCGACTGGGAAGCGAGGACGATAACGCCGAGGCGATCGCCTTCCTGCTCAGTCGCGAGGCGTCGTTCATCAATGGGGCGATTCTCAATGTGGACGGCGGAATCTCCGCCGCCGGGTGAGCATGATGGGCAACATCGCAGTCTGCGACGAGGACATCTTCAGCCATGAGGCCGTACGCAACGCACGTGCCGTCGATGACAGGCTGCGTGAGCTCGCGCCGGCCGTAAAACTGACGCGCGAGAACATAACGATGCTCGGGCGGTACGAGCATGTTTCTGAAGGACTGCGGGACTGGCGCTCGTTCTCCTCTACTTCACGCCCGTGGCATGACCCCAAGTCCGTGCGCCCGGAAATCCTGCTCACCGACGACCCGCCCCGCCATACTGCCGTGCGCGCAGTCATTGCCGCTGCGCTCTCGCCGCGCGCGCTCGCGAAGATGTCCGACGCGTTCAAGTCGGACGCGGCTGCACTGGTGGAGGGACTCCGCGAGCGCAGCGGGGAGAAGATTGACGCTGTGGGCGACATCACGCAGGCGTTCGTCTACAAGGTGCTGCCGGACGCGCTGGGCTTGCCGGTCAAGGGGCGCGAGCACCTGTACGCCTTCGGACACATGGTGTGGGCGACCATGGGACCGATGAACGCACTGTTCCAGGAAGCGATGGCAGACACCGGTCCGGTCATCGAATGGGCCGAAGCCTGCTGCCGCCGCGAGAACCTCGCGCCAGAGGGCCTCGGCATGGAAATGTACAAAGCTGCCGACCGGGGCGAGATCACGACGCAGGAGGCCAACCTGCTGGTGGGTATTCTGCTCTCCGCCGCCGCCGACACCACCGTGATGACGATGGCAACGGCGGTGCGTGCGTTCTGCGAATTTCCCGATCAATACGCCCTGTTGCGCTCCGACCCCACACTGGTGCGCAACGCTTTCGACGAGAGCCTGCGCTGGGACTCCCCTTCCCGCATGGCGGGACGCATCGCCATGCGCGATGTCGAGATCGACGGGGTCGTGATCCCGAAGGGCGAGCGTTGCGGTCTCATGTTCGCAGCCGCCAACCGCGATCCGCGCAAGTGGCAGCACCCGGATCGTTTCGACATCCGGAGGGATCATCGCGCCCACCTGGGATGGGGATACGGCGTGCACGCCTGTGTGGGGCGAGTGCTTGCGTTGCTGGAGGCGGACGCACTTCTGGGCGCCATCGTGAAGAACATCGAGCGCTTCGAGGCCTGCGGAGATCCCGAGCCCTGGATGACAACCATCGGTCATGGGCCGGCGAAGCTTCCCGTGAGAGCTTTCTATGCGTGAGGTTGCCGGCAAGGTTGCACTCGTCACGGGCGGCGCGAGTGGAATCGGCCTCGGCATCGCGCGCACTTTGGCCCGCGCCGGCGCCAGGGTAGCCATTGCCGATGTTCGCGCCGAAGCATTGCGATCCGCCTCCGCGAGCCTTGCGAGCGCGGGGCTCACCGCACTGTGCGTCGAGCTGGACGTTGCCAAGCGCAGCGCCTGGCCCGCGGCTGCAGATCGCATCGAGCGCGAGTTGGGCGCGGTGCAGATCCTGTGCAGCAACGCTGGAGTCAACTTCATCGGGGCCACGCAGGAAGCCACCTACGAGGATTGGGACTTCGCGCTGCAGGTGAACGTGGGTGGGGCCATCAGCGCCGTCAAAACGTTCGTGCCCCGCATGATTGCAAACGCCGGCGAGGGGCATGTGGTCATCACGGCCTCGGTGAGCGGCTTGTATGCCGGAGCCGTAACGGGCGTCTATGTCACGACTAAATTCGCACTCGTCGGTCTCGCGGAATCCCTGCGCGCCGATCTCAAGCCGAAGGGAATTGGCGTGTCGGTGTTGTGTCCGGGGCCCGTGCAGTCAGAGCTGTTCGAAAGTACGCTGGCGGTGCGGCCGCAAGCGCTCGCAGGTACGGGATCGATCCCGATCGTTCCACCGGGTGTTGAGCGGGAGCACACGCCCATTTTCACGACTGCGCCCTCGGGCGATGAGATCGGCCGGCACGTGTTGAATGGCATCCTGCGCAATGAGCTCTACATCCTCACTCATCCTGAGATACGGCCTGTGCTCGAGGCTCGCGCCAACGCACTGTTGGCTGCTCTCCCGGAGGAGCCGGTGGACCCGCGCAGAATCGAGGCCTCGCAGCCGCTTCTGGATACGACGCTGTATCGCTGATGTCCCCACGCGCTGGTGTCAGCGCGCAGACCCGTCGTGCGTTCCGGACCTGGTGGGCCCCCCCCTGGCCGGCCGGCCCCTTACCCCGTGGTGGTTGTCAATAAGCGCCGCGGACCGCCGCGGCCACCGCCGCCGCCACCCGTGCGTTCCTGCGCCTCGTTGACCTTCAACGGGCGGCCGCCGAAGTCGGCACCGTTCAGCGCCTGCATGGCCCGCGAAGCGTCCGAGTTCGACATTTCCACGAAGCCGAAGCCGCGCGGCCGACCGGTATCCCGATCGGTAATGAGGGTTACCTTCTCGACCGTGCCATGGGGTGCGAAGAGAGCGCGGACGCTGTCCTCGGTCGCGGTGAAGGGAAGGTTGCCAACGTATAGTTTGGTCACTGCTGCAATACTCACAAAAGAAAAAAGGAAATAGATCGCGGCAGGAAGTCCCTGCCTCCTGGTTCGCAAGACTTTACGAGGGTGCAGACATTGGCCGGGTAAGAGGATGTGCCGACGGGCACTTTCAAGGCCAAGGCAGACAAGCCGCAAGAAAACGAGCCGGGCCGGAAGGGTACCGCAATCCGGCGGACGCTGCCGGACTTTCGCAGGCGCCTTTTTTGGTTTAATCAGGTCATGCTCAGCTTTACCGACGTTACCCTGCGCCGCGGCCCCCGCGTGCTGTTCGCGGAAGCGACCTTTGGCCTTTTCCGAGGTGAGAAGGTCGGCATCACAGGCGAGAACGGCAGCGGCAAGTCGAGCCTCCTGGCCCTGGTGCGTGGAGAGCTGCACCCTGATAGTGGCACCTTCGAGATGCCCTCGAGCTTGGCTGTTGCGCATGTCTCGCAGGAGCTCATCGCCACGGACAGGGCTGCGATCGAGTTTGTACTGGACGGGGACGCAGAGCTGCGGACCTTGGAGCGCTCCATAGCCAGCGCGGAGGAGCGAAATGAAGGGTCGCGGCTCGGGGAGCTCTACGCGCGCTATGCGGCGGCCGGAGGGTACGACGCTCGCAGCCGCGCCGGTCGCTTGATGCATGGGCTTGGCTTCACCACCGCAGACGAGACGCGCCCCGTCAGCGCGTTCTCGGGCGGTTGGCGAGTGCGGCTCAATGTCGCTCAGGCGCTCATGTGTCGCTCGGACCTGCTGTTGCTGGATGAGCCGACGAACCACCTGGACCTCGATGCCATCCTGTGGCTGGAGAACTGGCTGCGTGAGTATGCCGGCACGCTGCTGCTCATCGCACACGACCGCGAGTTTCTCGATCGCGTCGTCGATCGGATAGTGAATCTGGAGCACGGCAAGGCGCGCGCCTATCGGGGCAACTACTCCGCGTTCGAGCAACAGCGGGCCTCCGAGCTGGCCGAGCAGTCGGCGCTGTTCACGCGCCAGCAGCGCGAGATCAGGCATATGGAGTCGTTCATCGAACGCTTCCGCGCCAAGGCCACGAAGGCACGCCAGGCGCAGAGCCGTTTGAAGGCGCTCGAGCGGATGCAGCTGATCGCCCCTGCGCACGTGGACTCGCCGTTCGAATTCTCTTTCGCGCCGCCTGCGAAGCTGCCACGCCCATTACTGAGTTTGACCGACCAGGCCGTGGGGTATGCCGGCCGCGTGGTGCTCCAGCACATCAAGCTGATAGTCTCGCCGGGCGACCGCGTCGCCCTGTTAGGACGCAACGGCGCCGGCAAGTCCACGCTGATGAAGCTGCTGGCGGGAGAGCTTGCAGCCCTGGGTGGCGAACGAGCCGAGGCCCGCGATCTGCGCATCGGCTACTTCGCGCAACACCAGCTGGAACAGCTGAGCGCGCAGGAGTCGCCGCTGCAGAACCTCCGTCGCGCAGGTGCTGAGATGGCGGCTCGCGCAACAGAGCAGGAGCTGCGGGACTTCCTCGCGGGGTTCGGCTTCCGCGGCGATCGCGTCTTCGAGCCGGTGGCGCCCTTCTCCGGAGGTGAAAAAGCACGCCTGGTGCTGGCGCTCGTGACGTTTCTGCGTCCCAATCTGCTGCTGCTCGATGAGCCGACCAACCATCTCGACCTGGAGATGCGACAGGCGCTTGCGGTCGCGCTGCAG
>CAZLYG010000062.1:0-15859 GCA_964563075.1 uncultured Steroidobacteraceae bacterium
CAGCAGGCGGCATTGCGTCCAGCTCACGAGAATGCGATTGGTTCCGTCCCAGAGCGGGTAGGCGGAATTGAAGCGGCCCCCCGGCGAGGGTCCGGGGACATCGAGCACGTCGTTGGAGGTGGCGCGCGTCTGGGCGGGACCCGCCATCGAGGCGTTCGCCGCAAGCGGCTGGGTATTCTCGACAAAATGCGTGCCGTCGATGATCACGAGGTCGCCGCCGAAGTCGACGTTGGTGTAGGGACGCACGAGCGTCAGGATCCTGCCGTCCTGCATCTCCCGGGGCTTCACGAACTCGATGGTCGCGTTGTCCATTCCGTCGGCGGTCGTGCCGGTATTGTGGCTATTGGCTCCGTAGTACAGCTGCGTGTCGGTGCCGTCGGGATTGGACGTATACAGATGCATGCCGTCCTTGCCGGGCGCATTGTCCCAGCGGCTCCAGAGGATGCGGCCGTTCGCCAGGACGGTCGGATCGCGGTCGTGGCTCTGATTGAAAGAGATCTGGTGGATGTCCGTGCCGTCGGCGTTCATCACGTGCAGCACGAACGCCGGCTCGGTGCGCGACTCGTCCTGTGCGGCGAACTGCGGCTTGCCCTCATCGAGCAGGATCGCCTGCGACTGCCGCTGGCGGGTCGAGGAGAAGAGGATGCGGCCGTCCGGCATTACATGGGGAGCGACGTCGTTGACGGTGGGCGGGTCCTGATCGCTGGCCGGGTCGATGGCAGGGTGCAGGGTATCGCTGGCGATGTCGTACACGTAGATGCGCCACGACGGTGCATCCTTCTGCTTCATCTTCGTGGTGAGGGGCCCGCGCATCGCGAACACGACCGTCTTGCCATCGGGCGAAACGTCGACGTCCTTCACATCCCATGTGCCGGTGCCGGTGATGCGCGTGGTGATGTTCGTCTCGGTCGCGCTCGGCGAGGCGCTGTCGCGCTTATACAGATCGGCCTTGGGAACCACCGTCTGCGTGGCGGTCGGCAGGACCGCGTTGCGCAGCAGGCGCAGATCGTCGCTGGTCGGAGGAATCGTGCGCTTCACATAGAAGATGGGGTAATCGACAGTCGCCGGGTCCGCCGACTGGCTGTTGGCAATGGCGACGCTGCCACCGCTGCTGCAGGCGCTCAGGCCGGCGGCGGCGGCGATCACAAGCACGAGGAATCCACCCACCCGTTTCATGACACTCTCCACGAATCCTTCGCCTGCCGTTCCCCGCGGCGAGACCACAATGGGCCAGCCCCAATGGGCCAGCCCCAATGGGCCAGGCGAATGTAACGTAATTCCAGGTCCCGTCACGCGCGTTCGCCGATATGCCGAATCGATCACGGCGAGCGCGCGTCATTCGCTGTTTTGTATCTGCCAAGGCGCTGCGCCTTTGACAGTGCCCTAGGTAAGCCTTCGGCGGCAGTGACGCCGTGACCGGACTCGCACTTTACCTCGCCAGGGACGCGGTGAGGATCACAACGACAAAACTGTCGGCACTTGGCGACGTCCTCTGCGTGAGACATTCGGGGTGGGGTTGCCGCGACCGTATAGTGCGGTCCGCGCATCGCATTCGTTGGGAGTTAGACGAGCGCTATGGATACGAACATGCACAACCGAACTCTGTCGGCGCGCGCGACGCGGATCGCCGTCGCCAGCGCGCTGCTCGCTGTCGCCCAGTTGGCCGCCCCCGTGCATGCCGGCAGCGCCGAGCAGGCCGTACGCATCTACAACCGCATCGCCGGCGTGCCGCCCTCGCCCAGCGTGCTCGCGCAGATGATCGCGGACCTGAATGCCAACAACCCGAGCGCCGCGGCGGCGTTGGCGACCAGCGATCCCAACTTCTACAACGTCACGTTGAAGAATTTCGTCGCGCCGTGGACCAATCGCAACGGCACCGTGTTCGTGCCGCTGAACGATTACACCGCGACCGTCATCGGCATGGTGCGCGATGACGTGCCGTTCAACACGGTGCTGTCGGCGGACATTCTCTATACCAGCAACGCTCCCGGCCTGCCGGCTCCCTCGAATGCCAACAACAACCACTACCAGGCCGCCGATACCAACGGCGTGGACCTGAAGGCGACGCTGGTGCAGACCACGCAGTCGGCCGTGTACGGCCTGCCGACGTCGGCCACGGCCGGCATCATGACCACCTACGGCGGCGCCTCGGCGTACTTCATCAACGGCACCAACCGGGCGATGTTCCGCTTCACCATGATGAATCACCTGTGCCACGACATGGAGACCGTCGAGGACATCTCGCGGCCCACCGACCGGATCCGCCAGGACGTGGCGCGCTCGCCCGGCGGCGACAGCCGGGTGTTCCTCAACAGCTGTGTCGGCTGCCACAGCGGCATGGATCCGATGGCGCAGGCGTTTGCGTATTACAACTTCGACACGACCGCGGGTGCGCTGCAGTACACACCCGGGGTCGTGCAGGCGAAGTACTTCATCAACTCCGACAACTTCAAGCCGGGCTTCGTGACGCCGGATGATTCGTGGGAGAACCGCTGGCGCGCCGGTCCGAACTCGGTGCTGGGCTGGTCGAGCAGCCTGCCCGGCAGCGGCAACGGCGCCAAGAGCCTCGGCCAGGAGCTCGCCGGAAGCGATGCGTTCGCCGAGTGTCAGGTCGAGAAGGTGTTCCAGGCCGTGTGCTTCCGCGCGCCCGCCAATGCCCTGGACCGCAGCGCGGTGGCGACCATCAAGGCCACCTTCACCGGCAACGGCTACAAGCTCAAACAGGTGTTCGCCGACACCGCCGTCTACTGCAAGGGCCAGTAGGGGATGACCATGACCAGGGAGAATCTCATGTCCCGCCTCAGCACCTCCCGCCGGCTGCTCCAGGCCGCCGCGCTGTTGCCGCTCGCCATTCTGGCGGCCTGCAGCGGCGGTGGGCCCGGCACGACGGTCAACCAGCCCACCAGCAACTCCACCTCCTCGGCCAACGCCTACACCGGCCCGGCGGCACAGAATGCCGACATCCAGGCGTTCAAGGTGAACCTGTGGGAGAACGTGCGCCAGCCCAATCGCTGCGGCGGTTGCCACCATGAAGGCGGCCAGTCGCCGATGTTCGCCCGCTCGGACGACGTCAACCTGGCGTACCAGGCAGTCGGGCCGCTGGTGAACATGACCCAGCCGGATCAGTCCGAGCTGGTGCTGAAGGTCGGTGGCGGCCACAACTGCTGGGTCGCCGATCCGCAGTCGTGCGCCGATACCATGCTCACCTGGATCAAAGCCTGGATCGGTTCGGGGTCCGCCTCCGCCACCGGCATCCAGCTGACCGCGCCGCCCTCGCAGACGGTCGGCTCGGGCAAGCAGTTCCCGGCCGACTCGAGCGGCTTCCAGCAGTATGTATGGACGCCGATCCTCACGAAGTTCTGCGTCAACTGCCACAGTCCGAACGCGAGCACGCCGCAGCAGCCGTACTTCGCCGGACCCAACCCGGACGATGCCTATGTGGCGGCGCAACCGAAAATGAATCTGAACGACCCGGCGTCCTCGCGTTTCGTCGAGCGCCTGCAGGTCGAGTTCCACAACTGCTGGTCCACGACCGGCCCGGGCGGCCCGCCGGACTGCCCCGGCAGCGCGGCGGCGATGCTGGCGGCGATCACCAACTACGCCAACACGATTCCCGTCACTCCGGTGGATCCGACGCTGGTGCTGTCCAAAGCGCTGTCCCTGCCGCAGGCGACGATCGCCGCCGGCGGCAACCGCATCGAGGACGCCCTGGTCGCCAAATACGAGTTCAAGACCGAATCCGGCTCGACCGCATATGACACCAGCGGCGTGAGCCCGGAGGCCGATCTGACCTTCACCGGCAACGTCTCCTGGGTCGGGGGCTGGGGTATCAATATCGGCGCCGGCGGCAAGGCCCAGGCCTCGACCGCGGCCAGCTCGAAGCTCGCCAGCATGATCCAGTCCACGGGTGCCTACACGATCGAGGTGTGGGCCGCGCCCGCCAACGTGGCGCAGACGAACGCCTGGATAGTCAGCTACTCGGGCAGCAACACGACCCGCAACGCGACGCTCGGTCAGCACGCAATGCAGTACGAGGGCTACACGCGCAGCGACCAGACCAGCACCAACGGCATGCCGCCATTACAGACCGCGGCGGCCAATATGAACGCGCAGGCGGCGTTGCAGCACATCGTGCTGACCTACGATCCGATCAACGGGCAGAAGCTCTACGTCAACGGCAAGTTTACCGGCGACGTCGATCCCAAGAAGGGCGGCTCACTCGCGAGCTGGGATAACACCTTCGCACTGGTGCTCGGCAACGAGGTGGACGGCACGCGCCAGTGGCAGGGCGTCATCAAGTTCGCGGAGATCCAGAACCGCGCACTCTCGGCCGCGGAAGTGCAGCAGAACTTCGCCGCCGGTGTGGGCGAGCGCTATTACATGCTGTTCGACGTGAGTGCGCTCACCGGCGTATCGCAGGCCTACATCGAGATGACCGCGAGCGTCTACGACAGCTACAGCTATCTGTTCACCAATCCGACGTTCATCAGCCTGGATCCGAATGCCGCGCCCGCCGGCATCCCCCTCAAGGGCATGCGGATTGGGGTCAACGGCGTGATCGGCCTGAACGGGCAGTCGTATTCGACGCTCAACACGACCATCGGCGGATCGAACTACACCGCATCGGCCGGCCAGCTGCTCTCGAGGGTGGGCGCAGTCATCCCGTCCGACAAGGGCGAGGCCACGGACCAGATCTTCCTGTCGTTCGACCAGCTGGGCTCGTCCACGCACGTGTTTACCGAGCCGACTCCGGTCGTGGCGCCGCCGACGGACAACCCGCCGTCGCCGGACATGGGTGTGCGCAATTTCGCAGAGATCAATGCCACCCTGTCCACCATCACGGGTGTGCCGACGTCTGATACTGCTGTCAACATGCAGTACAACTCGCTGCAGCAGTCGCTGCCGGCGGCGCCGCAGATCGCTGCGTTCGTCGCGTCGCAGCAGACGGCCATCTCGCAGCTGGCGGGCACCTACTGCAGCGAGCTGCTGGCCAACCAGTCGTACCGTGATGCGTTCTTCGGCACCAGCCTGGATTCGAGCCTCTCGGCGACATCGTCGTCGTTCTTCGGATCCAGCGGCTCGACGAACCGCAACACCGTCATCAATGCGATCACGACACACGCGGTCGGCACGGGCGTCAACGCGTCGTACTCAACGGCAATATCGACGGAGCTCGATGCGTTGCTTACCAAGATCCCGACCGTCGCGCCCTCCACCACGGTATCTGCCGCGACGGCTGCTGCGTGCACCGCCGCTCTGGGCAGCGCCGCTGTGTCGTTGAAGTGATGGGAATCAGGAGAGAAACCGATGTTCTTCATTCACAAAAAACCCCCTCGGTCTCACGCGCTCGGCGAGCCGATTCTCCATGATGACCATCCGCGCCCGGTCACCCGCCGCGACTTTCTCTCGGCGGGCCTGATCACCACGCCCGGGATGGTGCTTGCGCCTGCATGGCTCGGGGCACTGCTGAAGTCCGGCCGGGCAAACGGCGCCAACTCGCTGCTGGACACCGACATCCAGTCGTTGCTGGCCACCAACCAGTGCAATGTGCCCACGGCCTCCTCGGGTATTCCGTTCATCTGCTTTGACCTGGCAGGCGGTGCCAACCTCGTCGGCTCCGAGGTGCTCGTCGGGCAGCAGGGCGGACAGCAGAATTTCCTCTCGACCGCCGGCTTCGGCAAGCTCGGGGTTCCCGGCAACATGGTGCCGACCTCGAGCACGTTCATCAGCAGCGCCCTCGGCCTGCTCTGGCATTCCGACGGCGCGATCCTCCGCGGCATCACGGCAAAGGCCACCACGCCTGCCACGATGGCGGGCACCAATGGCGCGGTGATCTGTGCGATGTCGCAGAACGATACGCAGAACAATCCGCACAATCCGATGTACGGCATTGCGATGGCGACCAACAAGCAGGGCCAGACTCCGAAGGGCCTGCTGCTGACCCTGGTCGGTAGCCAGTCGAGCGTCTCGGGGGGCAATTCGCAGGCGCCGATGCAGCTGATCAACCCGGCGCTGCAGCCCACCAAGATCTCGCAGCCTTCCGACGATGCGGGGCTGGTCAACACCAATGGCGCGACGGTCGACCCCGTTGCCCTGGCGGTGCTCGAATCCCAGGAGCGCATCAGCACCGGCACCGGACTCTACGACTCGACCAATACGACGAGCGCCGCCGAGAACGCCTTCACGGGAGTGCTTTCCGCGCCCGCGGGTGGCAACGCCGGTGTCCAGTTCCTGAGTGATCCGGCCGCTGATGCGGCTCTGAAGAACGGCGTCCGCTGCGCCTACGTGAAAAGCGCCAATACAACTGCGGTGTTCGGCGCATCACCGCTGGACCCCACCAAGGATCCACTGATCACGGGCGGCACCAACCCGATCTTCACGGCCGCGGACTTCAGCGACAACGACGTCGCGGCGACAGCCAGCGTCATGAAGCTGGTGGTCGGCGGGTATGCCGCCGCAGGCACCGTCACCATGGGCGGGTTCGACTATCACGACAGCACACGGGCGACCGGTGAGACGCGCAATTTCAAAGCTGGCCAGATGATCGGCGCGGTGCTCGAGTACGCGCAGCGCGTCGGCACGCCGTTGATGATCTACGTGTTCAGCGACGGCTCCCTGAGCGCCACCAGCATGATCGACAACAGCACCGCCGGACGCGGCAAGCTCGGCTGGCAGGGTGACAACCAGGCGACTGCCTCCACCTTCTTCCTGGTGTACAGCCCGAACGGGCGCCCGCAGCTGCGCAACGGCGCGGCCAGCCAGCAGATCGGCTACTTCAGCGCCGACGGCTCGGTGGTCAGCACCTCCAGCCCGGCCGCCAACTCGGTGTACCAACTCGTGCAGACCGTCGTGCTGAACTACATGGGGCTGATGGGAACGGATGGGCAGTTCGCCACCGCGCTCCCGATGAATACCCTCGGCTCGGCGGCTCAGGGACTGGTGGCCTTCGCCCCGATCGTCTGACGGGTCGGCGCACGGTCTGGCTGCAAGCCGGGAGCGCGGCAGCCGGGGAGGGTGCAGCCCGCCCGCGGCCTCGCCGGATGCGCTCGGCACGCGTGCTTGCACGCGGCGTTGGTGCCGGCACCGACAGACGCCCGCTGCCGGTGCCCGCACCGATAGACGCGCCCGCCGCCCATGCGACGCCAGCATCGGCGCTGTCGCCCATCGCCGACGCCGCAGCCGTCACTTGGCGGAAGCTGTGGCTCGTTCGTTGACAGCGCGAAGTTCGCTGTGCGAGGGTTGCCCGCGTTTGATGTCGGCGGTCGCTTCCTTGCCGAAGGACAACACTTGAGCTTTCAACGGCCGACAGGCGCCATAGCGCGCCGTTCGTGCGCCGGCTGGCTAGTCGCATTTGCGCTCAGCGCAACGGTCGCTTTCGCGGCGGGTCCCACGTACGAGCTCCTCGGACACGAGGCACCCGATTTCGCCTTGCATGCGGTGTCCGGCGGCAACGTGCGCCTGTCCGAGCACCGGGGCGAGGTGGTCGTGCTCACCTTCTGGGGCAGCCGCTGCCCGCCGTGCCGCGCGGAACTGGCTGCATTGGATAAGAGTCTGGCCACCTATCGGTCTGCCGGGCTGCAGGTGTATGGGATCAACGTTGACGATGACCAGTCCCGTGCCCTCGATTTCGCCCACGGCGAGACGGTGAGCTTTGCTTTGCTGCTCGACCCCGAAAAGAACGTGAGCCGCAGCTATCAGGTCGATAATCTGCCGATGACCGTCCTGATAGACCGCAGCGGAGTCGTGCGGCATGTCACGCGTGATTACAACGCAAAGGCCCAGGATCTGTACCTGCAGCAATTGCGTGCGCTGCTGAACGAATGATCGGAAGGAATATGCCGTACGCCGCCCTGCATCGCCTGTCATTCAATTGCAAAGAGCTGTCCGCGACTCGGAGCGGCTCAGACCGAAATGGGGCAAGCCGATGGCTCCCCCGCGCTGTTTATGCTTCGGCGGCATTCCTGCTGGCCGCAGGACTGCTGTGCGCCAGCCCGGTGCTCGCGCAGGGTGCAACGGGTGCGCCCGGACCGACGGCGGCAACGGCTGGCGCGGTCCCTGGTTCGGGAGCGGCAGGGAACGGCGGTCCGGCGAGCGGCGCGGCTGGCGCGCCTGCCGGAGCCGGCGCAACATCGCCGGCCCCTCCGGGAGCCGCTGCCCCTGGGGGGGACGCCTCCGCTCCGGCCGATGCCGCGGTGCCCGACACTCGGGGGCTGGATGAGCAGGTCCAGGGTCTGAAAAAAGACGTCGTCGATTTGAACCGGGACCTGTTCGTGCTCGAGGAGGAGCTGCTCTACCCCGCGAACACCCAGGTGGCCGTGTTTCTGTCCATGGACGTGGGTGACTTCTTCGCCCTTGACTCGGTCCAGCTCAAGATCGATCAGAAGGAAGTCATCAACTATCTATATACCCCCCGCGAGGTCGAGGCGCTGCTGAAGGGCGGCATTCACCGCCTCTACGTGGGCAATCTCAAGGTGGGCAAGCACGAGCTGGTCGCATTCTTTAGCGGCAAGGGTCCCAACGATCGCCCTTACAAGCGCGGTGCGACGCTGACTTTCGAGAAGGGTATCGGCGCGAAGTACCTGGAACTGAAGATCAACGACCGGCAGCGGCGGCTGCAGCCGGAATTCGAGATCAAGGACTGGGAATAGCTGGGCCCCGCCGATGCGCTCACTTCCTATTCTCCTGGCGATGATGGCAGCGACGGTGCTGGCGAGTGCGCCAGCAGCCGCGCGGCGCCACGATCCGGAGAAGCTTCCGGAAACCCGGATCCGCGATCTGCACTACGGCGATGTTCTCTTCTATTACTTCCAGGACGATGACTTCGAGGCCCTCACGCGGCTGACCGCATACGAGCACTGGAATCTGGTGCCTCATCACCAGGAAGAGGCGCAGCTGCTGCTCGGGGGACTCTATCTCTCTCTGGGTATGCACAACGAAGCCGGGGAGCGTTTCCAGGCGGTACTGAACCAGGACGTCCCCACCGGTGTGCGCAACCGCGCCTGGTTCTACCTGGCGCAGGTCTGGTACGCGCGCGGCTACCTGGACAGGGCCGAGGGCGCCCTTCGCAAGGTCAACGGCAAGCTCTCCCCGGAGCTGGAGTCGGAGAAGGAGCACCTCTTCGCCAACGTCCTCATGCACGAGGGCAAGTTCGACGAGGCGGTGAGCCTGCTCCGTGCCGCCCGCGGCTCTGACATCTGGACTGCCTACGCGAAGTTCAATCTGGGTGTCGCGCTCGTACGCGAGCACAGGCTCGGCGACGCGGATCAGTTTTTGACGGCCGTGGGCGAGATGCCCGCCGAGAGTGAGGAGATGCTCGCGCTCAAGGATCGGGCCAACCTTGCCTTGGGCTACGCCTACCTGCAATCGAACGATCCGGCCAAAGCCCGTGTCTCTCTGGAAAGAGTGCGTCTGAACGGGCCGTATTCGAACAAGGCGCTGCTCGGCACGGGTTATGCCGACGCTCAGCTCGGAGACTACAAGCGCGCACTGAGCCCGTGGCTGGAGCTGCGCAATCGGAACTTGTTGGACTCTGCAGTGCAGGAATCGTACATCGCGGTCCCTTATGCCTTCGCCCAGCTGGGAGCGAATTCCCAGTCGGCGGAGTATTACGAGGGTGCGGTGGAGTCCTATAACAAGGAGGACGGACAGCTCGACCAGGCCATCGACCGCATCCGCCAGGGAAGCCTGTTGAAGGATATTCTCGCCGGCCAGAACGATCCGCGGCATGGCTGGTTCTGGCAGCTGAAGACGGTTCCGGATGCGCCGGAGTCGCGTTATCTGTACACGATCCTGGCGGGCCACGACTTCCAGGAGGGACTGAAGAACTACCGCGATCTCGTGTTCATGGGGCACACGCTGGACAACTGGGCGGACAGCATGGAGGCCTTCACTGACATGATCGATACGCGCGAGCGCGCGTATGCCGAGCGCCTGCCGCGCACGGACGCCTTGTTGTCTTCCGGAGCCGCGGACAAGCTGCAGCACCGGCGCGACGAGCTGGAACAGAGGCTCAACACGATCGACACGACGCACGATGTAGCGGCGCTGGGGTCGGCTCAGGAGCGTGACGAATGGACGCGTATCCAACGAATGGAGGCCGCACTGGCGGGCGCACCCGATACTGCGGCCAACGCCGAGCTGCGCGATCGGCTGCGGCTGGTCAAGGGAGTACTGTTTTTCCGGCTGAATGATTCGTTCAAGGCGCGGATGTGGCAGCAGCAGCGCACGATGAAGGATCTCGATCTGGCGCTTCGCGAAATGCAGAGCCGCTGGATTCGCGTGGAGCGCGCGCGCAAGAGCGTTCCGACCAACAACGGGGAATTCGCGGCCCGCGTCGCCGCCCTCAAGCAGCGGATCGATGCCCTGCAGGTGCGGCTGGCCGATGTCGAGTCGAAGCAGGGGGGCTATCTCGCGGATCTCGCCGTCCAGGCACTCGACGCGCAGAAGTCCCGCCTGGCGGCCTATCAGGTGCAGGCGAGGTTTGCACTGGCGACGATGTATGACCGTGCGGCGAACGCGGACATCACGCATACCCAGCAGGGCGTCGCGCCACAACAGAAGGGCCCGGATGCGGACAAGACGCCCAGCGCGGACAAAACGCCCGGCGCGGACAACTCCCCCGATGCAGGAGCCCCGCAGTCGGCGCCCCAACCGCAGTCGGCGCCCCAACCGCAGTCGGCGCCCCAGCCCGCTGAGCCGCCGCAGTCCTCAACGCCGGTGCCGCAACCGTCGCCACCGCCCCCCGCTTCGCCGCCCGCGCCGGAGCCGCAGAAATGAGGCCGCGATCCGCATCGATCGCGGTTGCGGCCGCAGTGGGGCTCGTGCTCGTTGCGCACGTGCCGCGACTTGCGGTCGCGGCGGATTCTGCTCCCACGATCAAGGACCTCGAGTCGCGCCCGGTGACCGTCCAGAAGGACACCAAGCTGGATGCGAACGCGACGCGCGCGATGGACAACTACCGGCGCTTCCTCGAGCTGCAGCACACCGACCCGAAATTGCGCGCCGAGGCCATGCGGCGGCTGGGCGACCTGAACCTGGATGCAGGCGAGGTCGAGCGCATGGAGAAGGAGGTCAACTCCATCGATACCCAGGGAGCGGAGGCGATCCGGCTCTACTCGACGCTGCTCAAGGCGTATCCGGACTATGGGCGCAACGACCAGGTGCTCTACCAGCTCGCGCGCGCCTACGAGACGACGGGCCAGCCGGAGCTCGCGCTCACGACTCTCGATCGCATCGTGAAAGCGTATCCGCAAAGCCCGCAGATGGATGAGGTCGAGTTCCGGCGCGGTGAGCTGCTGTTCTCGGCCAAGCAATATCCCCAGGCGGAGCAGGCCTACGCGGCCGTCATTCAGCGCGGCAAGGCCTCGAGCTTCTACGAGCAGAGCCTCTACAAGCACGGCTGGTCGCTCTTCAAGCAGGGCGAGACGGAAGAGAGCCTGCCGTCCTTCGACAAGGTGCTCGCCAACAAGCTCGGGTCCCGCAACGGCAAGCCGGTGCACCTCGAGGAGCTCAGGCGCGCCGATCGCGAGCTGGTCGAGGACACCCTGCGTGTCATGAGCATCACGTTCTCCTATGCCGATGGCGCGACTACACTCGATCAGTTCGTGACCAAGCAGGGCGAGAAACCCTATTCGTATCTCCTGTATTCGCGCCTGGGTGATCTGTACGTGGACAAGCAGCGCTTCCAGGATGCGGCGGCGGCATACCGGGCCTATGTGGCCCGCGATCCCAACACCGACGAGGCGCCGAACCTCGCAATGCAGGCGATCGAGGCGTATCGCAAGGGCGGCTTCAGCCAGCTCGTGCTCGATGGCAAGCACGAGTTCGTCGAGCGCTACAACTTCGGCAGCCCGTTCTGGCAGAACCGCGACCGCGCGAAATACGCCACGGTCGTCCAGGAGCTGAAGACCAACCTCAAGGACGTGGCCGTCTACTTCCATGCGACCGCGCAGAAGTCCAAGAAGATGGAGGACTACCAGGAGGCGGCCCGTTGGTACCGCGACTACCTGAAGTCCTTCCCCGACGATCCGGACTCTGCCGCGACCAACTACTCGCTCGCCGAGGTGCTGTTCGACAGCCACCAGTACGCCGATGCGGCGGCCGAGTACGACAAGACCGCTTACGGCTATCCGAAGAACGACAAGTCGGCGGCCGCCGCCTACGCCTCACTCGTCTCCTACCAGAAGGCGGAGGAGTCGCTGACGGGCCCCGCGAAGGACCAGCTGCACAAGGTATCCACGGATGCCGGCGTGAAGTTTGCGCAGACTTTTCCGGAGCATCCGGACAGCGCGGGCGTGCTGACGCGCGCCGCCGAGGATATCTTCGCTGCCAAGGATCTGCCGCGCGCGGTCAGCTTGTCCGAAGCGATTCTTGCGCGCCAGCCCCCGGTCGATGTGCCCAAGCAGCGCATCGCCTGGACCATCATCGGGCAGGCGCACTTCGATCAGAACGAATTCGACAAGGCGGAGCCGGCCTTCCTCAAGGCGCGCGATCTGGCCGGCACGGATGACAAGCTGAAGGACGACCTGACCGAGCGTCTGGCCGCCGCCGTCTACAAACAGGGCGATGCCAAGAGAAAGGCTGGGAATGATGCGGGAGCGGTCGAGGACTTCCTGCGCGTGGAGCGTGTGGCCCCGACCTCGAAGATACGCTCGACGGCGCAGTACGATGCTGCAGCCGAGCTGATCACGCTCAAGCAGTGGGATCGTGCCATCGGCGTTCTCGAGGACTTCCGCCGCGAATACCCCAAGAGCGAGTTCTCCGCCGATGTGACTCGCAAGCTCGCCGTCGCTTACACGCAGGCCAACCGGCCCGGAGAGGCAGCGACGGAGTTTGAGCGGATCGCCACGAGCCCGACAGCGGATCGAGCCGTACAGCGCGAGGCGCTCATGCAGTCCGCGGATCTGTACGCCAAGGCCAACAACACGCCCAAGGCCGTGACGATGCTCGAAAAGTTCGTGAGCACGAACCCCACTCCCATCGCCGACGCGGAGGAGGCGCGCCAGCGCCTTGCCGACTATGCGGGCAAGAGCGGCGATGCCACGAAGCAGGACTTCTGGTACCGCGAGATCATCAAAGCCGACGCGCAGGCCGGCGCGCAACGCACCGACAGGACGCACTATCTGGCGGCCAAGGCGCAGCTGGTCCTTGCGCAGCCCGCACGCGATGCGTTTCGTCGCGTCAGGTTGACCGCGCCGCTGAAAAAGAGTCTCGTGGCGAAGCGCAAGGCGCTCGAGGCGGCCATGGAGGGATACAAGAAGGCCGCGGGATACAACGTTGCCGAGGTCACTACCGCGGCGACGTACGAGATGGCCGAGTTGTATCGGACGCTGGCGCACGACGTCATGAGCTCCGAGCGGCCCAAGGGATTGAAGGGCGACGAGCTGGAGGAATACAACTCACTGCTGGAGGAGCAGGTGTTTCCGTTCGAGGAGGAAGCGATCAAGGCGCACGAGCTGAATGCCGCCCGCGCGCGCGATGGGATTTACGACGAGTGGGTACAGAAGAGCTATCAGGTCCTCGCCGAGCTCAAACCCGCTCGCTATGGCAAGACGGAGCTCACGCAAGATGTCGTCACGACGCTCAATTGAGCGGCCGCCTTTGCCGGCGAGTTGCTCAGCAGACGTCGCGTGCGATGCGCACGGGGTGCGTTGCGCCGCGCGTGCGTTTGCGTGTGTCGTGCTTGCGGCGTTTCTGGCCGCGTGCTCCAGCTTCCCTACTTCCGATTCCGGGGCCAAGAAGGAGTCCGCACCGGCCCCGGCGAGCGGCTCCGCAGAGAGTGGCAAGAGTGCCGCCGCTGCCGCGACTGCAGCCGGCACGAGCGCCTCGGGCACGCCGATCGCCGAGATCCCGCCGCGGGCGCTCGCCGACTTCAATCGGGCCGTTGGCATGATGCGCGCCGGCAATAGCAGTGAGGCGGAGCTCGAGTTCAAACAGATTTCGGTCACTTACCCGCAGCTGTCCACGCCCTACGTGAATCTCGGCATTCTGCTTCGCAAGGGTGGGCACCTCGATCAGTCCGAGGATGCGTTGAAGTCGGCTGTGCAGCGCAACGGCTCCAGCGCCATCGCGTGGACGGAGCTCGGTGCGACGCAGCGAATGCGCGGGGAGTTCAAGGATGCGCAGGCCTCGTACGAGAAGGCCATCGCAGCGGACCCGAACTACGCGGCTGCATACCGCGACCTCGGCGTCCTCTCGGATCTGTATCTGGGCGACCCCGAGAGCGCGCTGACGGCGTTCGAGCGCTACAAGGAGATCACGGGCGAAGACAAACCTGTCAGCACCTGGATTGCAGAATTGCGCCAGCGGACTGGAAAGACGGTTCCGAAGCCCGCAGCGAAGCCCGCTGAGGAGCCGGCACCCGCAGCGGGCCCCACGCAGGGTTCGGAAGGTACATCGGGGGCAGCGCCGAACGCGGCACCGTCCAGCGGAACGCCTGCGGGCGCGGCGCCTGCGGGGACGGCACCTGCGGGCGCGGCGCCTGCGGGGACGGCACCTGCGGCGGCGGCGCCTGCGGGTGCGACACCCCCGGGGACGGCACCTGCGAGCGCGGCACCGGCGGGCGCGAAGCCCGCAGCGGCGGCTCCGGCTGGAACGCCGAACACTGGAGAATGATCATGAAGCATCGCACTCTCGGCCTGGCCTCGGTGTTAGCGCTGCTTGCCGCTGCTCCCCTGTGGGCGCAGCCATCGCCCAATGGCGCACCCGCCACTTCGCCGCCCGCACGAGAGGTCCCCCGGCCCGACCAATTGGAGCCGGGCGTCGACACGTCCGCCACGCCGCCAGCCAACGAGGCGGCCGAGCCGCCCAAGGCCTCGGGCTCCCAGGCGACCTCCCCGGCCACGGGAGATACGCGCGCCACGCCCGAAAAACGCAGCTCGCAAGAGACTGCTGCGAAGGCGGCGTCGCCGCATGCCAACACGGCCGGCAGTGCCGGCGGCAGTGAGGTGCAGACGGCGCAGCGCAAAGCGGGAGCCGATAAGGCGCACGACAGTATTCAGCTGGATACGACCGATATCACCGGCAATCGTGAGCTGCCCAAGGTGCTATACATCGTTCCCTGGAAGCGCTCCGATCTCGGCGACCTCGTCGGCAAGCCGGCGAACAGCCTCCTCGATGAGGTGCTGGCGCCGGTCGACCGCGATGTTTTCAAACGCGAAAACCGCTATTACGACGCGTTGAAACCGGACGCTGGCGGCACGCCGGGACCCGGAACGGCGGGTCCGCCGGCGGGGGCTGCTCCGGAGAGCGGCGGGAAGCCCTGAAGGGCCGGTCCGCCTCAGCTCCCGCCTCCGGTGAGGCGTAATTGAGAGCGGGATCGCAGCTTTTTACGCTTGTGTCATTCAGTTTGGGGTGCTTGCTTGTGAGGGGGTGGCGCATCCGCCACCGCAAATGTGTGGGGTCGCCGTCGCGACCTTCGGGAGACTTAGATGGGCCTTTGGAATTTGATCGTGCGCTTCTTTCAGGGCGGCGGGGACTTCATGTACCCCATCGCCATCGTGTTCGTGGTGGGTCTGGCAATCGCCATCGAGCGCTATATCTATCTGACCCACGTCGCGGTGCGCAATCGCGGCACCTGGAACGAGATCGTGCCCATGCTCGCGCAGGGCAACTTCCGCCAGGTCGTGCAGGTGACCTCGAAGTCCGACTCGATGATCGGCCACATCCTCAATTACGGGTTGGCGCGCATCCAGTCGGCACGCCGCCGCGATGACATCGAGAAGGCCATGGAGGAAAGCCTCATGGAGGTCGTGCCGCGCCTGGAGAAGCGCACGCACTACCTGGCGACATTCGCCAATCTGGCGACCCTGCTGGGACTGCTGGGCACGGTCATGGGCCTCATCCGCGCCTTTGCGGCAGT